>NZ_CZVS01000078.1:0-7153 GCF_001535985.1 Candidatus Kryptonium thompsonii
ATTTGAGAACGATTACATTTTCGTGATGGGTGACAATAGAAATAATAGTTTAGATAGTAGATACTGGGGATTTGTGCCGGTGGATAATATAATCGGTAGAGCGATTCTTATTTATTGGTCGTGGAATTCAAACATTCCGACTTCGAATCTTCCGGAGAAAATAAAATCAATTAGATGGGAAAGGATAGGCAAAAGGATAAGATGAGCGGGATTTATATTCACATACCGTTTTGTGAGAGAAAATGTATTTACTGCGATTTTTATTCCATTGAAAAACTGAGTTGGATTGATTCTTTTGTTGATTCGGTTTTGCGTGAAATTGAGATTTTCAAAAAAGAATCTGACTTTACAGAAACAAGTTGTTTTGATACTATCTATTTCGGCGGTGGAACACCATCGCTTCTTAAGATTTCGCAGGCTGAAAAAAATTTTGAATTCGCTGTACAAAAATTTCCAAATTTCTCCAAATGCTGAAGTAACAATTGAGGCGAATCCAGGGACCGTTGATAAAGAAAAACTTTTTTCATTTAAAGAAGTTGGGGTTAATCGCTTAAGCTTTGGGGTTCAATCGTTTTTTGATGAGGATTTGAAATTCCTTGGGCGAATTCATACAAGCCAGGATGCTATTGAATGTGTAAAGTTTGCTTTTGAATCTGGGTTTGAAAATATCAACATTGATTTAATTTTTGGATTGCCAGGACAAAGCGTAAAAGACTGGGTGAAAAATTTGCATAAGGCGATAGAGCTTGGTGTTCCACATATATCAGCATATAATTTGATCGTTGAAAAAGGGACTCCACTTTATGAACTTGTTAGAAATGGCAAAGTTAAACTACCTGATGAGAACGAGCAGGCGGAGATGTATGAGATGACGATGGAAACCCTTGAAAGCGCTGGTTATATTCATTACGAAGTTTCAAATTATGCGCATGAGGGATTTGAATGTAGGCATAACTTGAAATATTGGGAGTACGAAAATTACATCGGCTTCGGTCCTTCAGCTCATTCTTTCTGGGCGAATAAGAGGTGGTGGAATGTAGCTAATTTGGATAAGTATCTGAGAGCGATTGGTTTAGATAAATTGCCAATTGCAAATTTTGAAATTTTGGATTCAGAGAAAATGATTGAGGAGTTTATCTATCTTGGTTTGAGGAGCACTGGAATTGATTTGAATAAATTTAGGGGAAAATTTGGTTTTGATTTCCTTGATGCTGAAATTAGGGAAGAGCTGAACGAACTTGAAAAACTTGGCTTCGTTGAGGTAGATAATTTTAAGGTTAAATTGACCCGCAAGGGTTTTTCAGTTTGTGATGAGATCAGTGTTAATTTAATTTCAAAAATAAAATATGTTTCAAGATGAGCAAGTATAAAATCAATTATATCATTGCTTTTGTTTTGTTTTTGGTTTCATTCGTTGTATATGCTTTAACGGTTCAACCGAGCGTTCCTTTTTGGGATTGTGGCGAATTTATAGCTGTGTCGTACTCCCTTGGCGTACCTCATCCTCCAGGTGCCCCATTCTTTATAATTCTTGGAAGGATAGCCACACTTTTACCTATAGCTGAAAATATTGCAAAAAGGGTTAATCTTATAAGCGCATTTGTTAGTGCTTTAACGGTAATGTTTTTATATCTAATAACAGTTAGGCTAATTTTGAGATGGAAACCAGAACCACGAACACTTGTTGATAAGCTTGCCGTTTACGGAGCTCCAATCGTTGGGGCTTTGACCCTTGCTTTTAGCGATACATTTTGGTTTAATGCTGTGGAAGCTGAAGTTTATGCAACGAGTTTGTTTTTGATGAGTTTTGCGATATGGCTTGGGATGGTATGGTTTGAAAAGGCAGATAAAATTGAAAGCGATAGATTGATACTTTTGATCGCGTATGTGATTGGTTTATCAATCGGAGTTCATTTGTTAAGTATATTGACGATCTTTACACTTGCTTTGATAGTTTATTTTAGATTTAGGGAGAGAATTGATCTAAAAAGTTTCACGATAATGGGTGTGATAGCTGTTGGCATATTTTTCTTAATTTACAAAGTTATAATTTTCTGGATACCATCGATGCTTGATGATATGCCTGCTGTTCCGTTAATTATTGCAATCGCTGTCTCATATGGAATTTATTACGCTTATCAGCACAGAAAGAGAATTTTATTTACATTTTTGATGGGTGTTTTCCTTGTTTTTCTTGGTTATACAACTTATGCTTTGATTATAATAAGGGCAAATGATAGACCAGCGATAAATGAAAATGCCCCAGATAATCTTGTCGCTTTTGTTAAGTATCTTGAACGAGAGCAATACGGTGAACAACCGTCCCCGTTTAAGAGAAGATGGAGCCAAGAGCCAACGCATCAGGAAAACTATCAAAAGTACAGCAGTGATTGGGATTTCTTTATAAGGTATCAGTTGAACCATATGTATTTGAGATATTTTCTGTGGAACTTTGTCGGGCGGGCTGGGGATATTCAAGATGCACCAGTTGCGTTTATAAAAGCTGAAAGTGGTTGGGGAAAAGCAAGTGAATTCCCAAATAAATATTTTGCTCTTCCTTTGCTAGTAGGGCTTTTTGGTTTGTATTATCATTATCGAAAAGATTGGAAAATGTTTTTATCTTATCTTGCTTTGTTCATAGTTACAGGGCTTGGACTTGCGGTTTATCTTAACATGCCAGAACCACAACCAAGAGAAAGGGATTATGTATTTGTAGGTTCATTCTTTGCATTTGCAATTTGGGTTGGAATTGGAGTTTCGGGGTTAATCGAGCTGGTAGCTGAGGCGATAAAAACGGAAATTAGAAAGGTCTATGCTATCGCAGTCTTAGGTGTTTCAATTTTCGTTGTACCTTTCAATATGCTTGTTCAAAATTGGGATGATCACGACAGAAGTGGGAATTATGTTCCGTGGGATTATTCATATAATTTGTTACAAAGCTGTGAGAAGGATGCTATTTTATTTACAAATGGTGATAACGATACCTTCCCCTTGTGGTATCTTCAGGTTGTTGAAGGTGTGAGAAGAGATGTAAGGGTTGTCAATCTAAGCTTGCTTAATACTGATTGGTATATTTTACAGTTAAAGCATGAAGAGCCGTACGGAGCGAAAAAAGTTCCGATAAGTTTGAGCGATAACATAATAAGACGACTTGGACTTGTGCAGTGGGAGCCGAGGGATGTAAGTATACCTGTTTCAAGGGAGGTTTATGAAAAATTCGGAATTAAAGATACATCGATTATAAATCAGGGTAAGATAACATTTAGAATGCCGAACACTATTCAATTCGGTGAGATCAAGGCTATAAGGGTCCAAGATATCATGGTTCGTGATATCATTGAGACGAATAAATGGGAAAGGCCAATTTATTTTGCTGTTACTGTTTCGCCCGATAATTTTATTGGTCTTGATGAATATTTGAGGATGGAGGGTCTTGCATATAGGGTGGTCCCGTTTAAAAATCCGAAGGGCTCTCCAACATTTATTCACGAAGACATAATGAGACAGTGTTTATTTAATGAACCTGAAGGATTTTATCGTGAGCCGAGGTATGGATTTAAGTTTAGAAATCTTGATAATCCAAATGTTCACTTCTTTGAGACGGATAGAAATCTAATGCAAAATTATAGAAATGCATTTTTAAAGCTTGCGATTTATTACTATGAAAATAACAGGGATACTTCGAAGGTTGTTGAAGTTCTTGATCGTATGGAGAGCAAAATTCCGAATGATGTTCTACCGATGGATTATAGGTTACGCTATGATGTTGCTAGATTATATGAAATTGTGGGTGCAAGGGATAAATTTATGAAGATCGCAAAAGAAATTGAACCGATAGCACTTGAACAAATAAACCGCGATCCCATGAATATCTATGGCGAATATAACCCGTATGTGATACTTGTTAATTTGTATGAGATGATGGGAGAATATCAAAAAGCGATAGATATTTTGAATAGAGTTCTTGTTTACTATCCACAACAATACCAACACTTGATTAAAGATAGAATCGCAAGATTACAAGCGAAGATAAATGAAAATAAGAGGTAAAAAGTTTACCTAACACTAGTTTTTAATTTTGACATTGATAAATGAATTTATTATATTGTGATTAACTTTTTGCGCTCAGGAACAGTTAAATAGCGAGAGCAATCACCGAGGTTAAATTAGTTCCTGGGTGCGTAAATGGTGGTTGCTTGAGCAGTCAAATTTATTAGGAGGTAGTAGTAAGATGTCACGCGGTAAAGTTAAGTGGTTCAACAACAAGAAGGGCTACGGATTTATCGAGACAGAGGATGGGCGTGAGGTTTTCGTCCATTACTCTGAAATTAAATCCGATAGGCGCTTTAAAACCCTTGAAGAGGGAACAACTGTTGAATTTGAGATTGTTGATGGACCCAAAGGACCGAAGGCAGTTAATGTCGTTGTCGTATGAGACGGGGCATAACTGGATGAGGTGAGCATAATCTTAGAACCCCAATTGTTTTGTTCGGATTGAACAAGCAATTGGGGTTTTTTAGTTTAAACCCTAAAGGAGTGAATCCATTATGAAATTTGCAAAAGAAGATGCCAAAAAGATTGGAAAAATTTTAAAAGCCAAACCGCAAAAAATTAAAGGTCTTTATCGCTTTAAGATTCGAAAAACGATCCTTGAAGTTCACCCTAAAATAAAACTTGGTGGAAAATTTGGGACTCTTGTCTCAGTGTTTACCCCGTATTCTCACCTTCAACTTCATTTTTGCACTGGTTATATCGTAAGCGATCTTCTCGGTGAGGTCACTTTTATTGGGGAATATGATGGCAAAGTGTCAGGGCTTATTGTTGATACGAATGGAGCATGTTCTTTATATGCAAATCTTGATAAGAAAATTTTATCAAGCGATTTTACAAAACTCGAACCTGAAGTTATGATCCCTGGGATTGCTCTTATTATAATCAAAGCATAAGTTGTATAACCAAGAAAAACAAGGAAAACACCCATCAAAAATGTAAATAAAATTCTCTTTCTGTGCTGATAAGCGTAATAAATTCCATATGAGACAGCGATTGCAATAATTAACGGAACAGCAGGCATATCATCAAGCATCGATGGTATCCAGAAAATTATAACTTTGTAAATTAAGAAAAATATGCCAACAGCTATCACACCCATTATCGTGAAACTTTTTAGATCAATTCTCTCCCTAAATCTAAAATAAACTATCAAAGCAAGTGTAAAGATCGTCAATATACTTAACAAATGAACTCCGATTGATAAACCAATCACATACGCGATCAAAAGTATCAATCTATCGCTTTCAATTTTATCTGCCTTTTCAAACCATACCATCCCAAGCCATATCGCAAAACTCATCAAAAACAAACTCGTTGCATAAACTTCAGCTTCCACAGCATTAAACCAAAATGTATCGCTAAAAGCAAGGGTCAAAGCCCCAACGATTGGAGCTCCGTAAACGGCAAGCTTATCAACAAGTGTTCGTGGTTCTGGTTTCCATCTCAAAATTAGCCTAACTGTTATTAGATATAAAAACATTACCGTTAAAGCACTAACAAATGCGCTTATAAGATTAACCCTTTTTGCAATATTTTCAGCTATAGGTAAAAGTGTGGCTATCCTTCCAAGAATTATAAAGAATGGGGCACCTGGAGGATGAGGTACGCCAAGGGAGTACGACACAGCTATAAATTCGCCACAATCCCAAAAAGGAACGCTCGGTTGAACCGTTAAAGCATATACAACGAATGAAACCAAAAACAAAACAAAAGCAATGATATAATTGATTTTATACTTGCTCATCTTGAAACATATTTTATTTTTGAAATTAAATTAACACTGATCTCATCACAAACTGAAAAACCCTTGCGGGTCAATTTAACCTTAAAATTATCTACCTCAACGAAGCCAAGTTTTTCAAGTTCGTTCAGCTCTTCCCTAATTTCAGCATCAAGGAAATCAAAACCAAATTTTCCCCTAAATTTATTCAAATCAATTCCAGTGCTCCTCAAACCAAGATAGATAAACTCCTCAATCATTTTCTCTGAATCCAAAATTTCAAAATTTGCAATTGGCAATTTATCTAAACCAATCGCTCTCAGATACTTATCCAAATTAGCTACATTCCACCACCTCTTATTCGCCCAGAAAGAATGAGCTGAAGGACCGAAGCCGATGTAATTTTCGTACTCCCAATATTTCAAGTTATGCCTA
This sequence comes from Candidatus Kryptonium thompsonii, assembly GCF_001535985.1. Taxonomy (NCBI): domain Bacteria; kingdom Pseudomonadati; phylum Candidatus Kryptoniota; genus Candidatus Kryptonium; species Candidatus Kryptonium thompsonii. The sequence continues at coordinate 6,209 of NZ_CZVS01000078.1, forward strand.
CATTCAAATCCCTCATGCGCATAATTTGAAACTTCGTAATGAATATAACCAGCGCTTTCAAGGGTTTCCATCGTCATCTCATACATCTCCGCCTGCTCGTTCTCATCAGGTAGTTTAACTTTGCCATTTCTAACAAGTTCATAAAGTGGAGTCCCTTTTTCAACGATCAAATTATATGCTGATATATGTGGAACACCAAGCTCTATCGCCTTATGCAAATTTTTCACCCAGTCTTTTACGCTTTGTCCTGGCAATCCAAAAATTAAATCAATGTTGATATTTTCAAACCCAGATTCAAAAGCAAACTTTACACATTCAATAGCATCCTGGCTTGTATGAATTCGCCCAAGGAATTTCAAATCCTCATCAAAAAACGATTGAACCCCAAAGCTTAAGCGATTAACCCCAACTTCTTTAAATGAAAAAAGTTTTTCTTTATCAACGGTCCCTGGATTCGCCTCAATTGTTACTTCAGCATTTGGAGAAATTTGGAAATTTTTGTACAGCGAATTCAAAATTTTTTTCAGCCTGCGAAATCTTAAGAAGCGATGGTGTTCCACCGCCGAAATAGATAGTATCAAAACAACTTGTTTCTGTAAAGTCAGATTCTTTTTTGAAAATCTCAATTTCACGCAAAACCGAATCAACAAAAGAATCAATCCAACTCAGTTTTTCAATGGAATAAAAATCGCAGTAAATACATTTTCTCTCACAAAACGGTATGTGAATATAAATCCCGCTCATCTTATCCTTTTGCCTATCCTTTCCCATCTAATTGATTTTATTTTCTCCGGAAGATTCGAAGTCGGAATGTTTGAATTCCACGACCAATAAATAAGAATCGCTCTACCGATTATATTATCCACCGGCACAAATCCCCAGTATCTACTATCTAAACTATTATTTCTATTGTCACCCATCACGAAAATGTAATCGTTCTCAAAT
>NZ_CZVS01000079.1:0-6186 GCF_001535985.1 Candidatus Kryptonium thompsonii
TCTCTTTTGATGAATTTCTTCGCATATTGGTTTTCGGACAAAATCGTCCTTGCTATGTATAGAGCTAAAGAAGTCACAGAGGCTGAAGCACCAAAGTTGTATTCAATGGTAAAACGTCTTGCAACCCGTGCGGGGCTTCCGATGCCGAAGCTTTACATTATACCGAGCATGACACCAAACGCTTTTGCGACCGGAAGAAATCCGCAAAACGCAGCTGTTGCGGTTACAGAGGGAATCATGAAACTTTTAAACGATGATGAACTTGAAGGCGTCCTTGGGCATGAACTTGCCCATGTTAAGCATAGAGATATTCTAACTGCGACGATAGTTGCAACGATGGTTGGAGCTATAACATTTCTTGCGCGTATGGCTCAATGGTCGCTTATCTTCTTCGGCGGAAGTAGAGATAGAGAAAATAATGCAAATTGGATTGCTGAGCTTGTTTTAATTATCGTTGCACCGATAGCTGCTGTTTTGATTCAACTTGCTATTTCAAGAGCAAGAGAGTTCGCAGCTGATGAAGGTGGAGCGAAAATCTCTGGCAAACCACTTGCGCTTGCAAATGCTTTGAGAAAACTTGAACGCGGTGTTGAAACAATCCCGATGGAGGCGAGACCGGAGACAGCGCATATGTTTATAGTTAATCCATTGCGTGGCGAGGGAATACTTAAGCTTTTCTCAACACATCCACCGATAAGTGAGAGAGTTAAAAGGCTTGAAAAGCTTGCAAGGGAAATGGGAGTTTATTATTAATAACAAAAAACATTGGTGAGAGATAATGTCATACAAAGAACCAGCACCTATCCCGGACAAGGAGAATCCATTCGAATCAATGATGAAAAGATTTGATAAGGCAGCAGAAATACTTCAACTGGAACCCGGCGTTTATGAATTTTTAAAAACCCCGGCTCTACAGGTTATAGTTTCAATTCCAATCCAAATGGATGATGGAACAATTAAGGTTTTTGAAGGTTATCGTGTGATACATAATTATGCCCTTGGACCCGCAAAAGGCGGAATTAGATATGCTCCAGATGTGACGCTTGACGAAGTTAAAGCTCTTGCTGCGTGGATGACTTGGAAGTGCGCGGTGATGGACATTCCGTTCGGCGGTGCAAAGGGAGCTGTGAAATGTGACCCCAAAAAATTAACAAAAGTTGAACTTGAAAAGATAACGAGGCGATATACAGCAAATCTTCTCGATGTAATCGGGCCCGATAAGGATATCCCAGCACCGGATTTAAATACCGACGAGCAGATAATGGCTTGGATTATGGATACATATAGCATGCATGTAAGAAGAACTGAGCGCGCGGTTGTAACTGGAAAGCCGTTAATACTTGGCGGTTCACCTGGAAGACGTGAAGCCACAGGTCGAGGAGTTATGATTGTTACGCTTGCTGCGATGGAAAAATTAGGGCTTAATCCTAAAAAATCAACAGCTGTTGTCCAAGGATTTGGAAATGTTGGCTCAGTTTCAGCGAAGCTTTTATCCGAGAAAGGACTTAAAATAATCGCCATAAGCGATATAACAGGCGGTTATTATAACAAGAAAGGTATCGACGTAGAAAAAGCGATAAAATATGTTCAAAATAATCCCGACAGAACGCTTGAGGGTTTTGACGGAGGTGAAAAAATCACAAATGAAGAACTTCTTGAACTTGAATGCGATGTTTTAATTCCCGCCGCTCGCGAGGACCAGATAACTAAACACAATGCCCCAAGGATCAAAGCAAAGTTGATAGTTGAAGGCGCAAATGGTCCGACAACTGCGAGCGCTGATCCAATTCTTGAAGAAAAAGGAATCCTTGTCGTTCCAGACATAGTTGCAAATGCAGGCGGTGTCACTGTATCATATTTTGAATGGGTTCAAGATAGAATGGGGTTCTATTGGACAGTCAAAATGGTTAACGAACGACTTGAAGAGATGATGCTTTCCGCTTTTGAAAATGTTTATAATACAGCGAAAAAATATAATGTGTCATTACGACTCGGTGCATATATCCTTGCTGTTGATAAAGTTGCTAAAACTTTGAAGCTTCGTGGGATTTATGGTTAATTTTCTTTGCAAGTTTTTTTTATTTTTTGCGTTTTTAAGTTTGACATTTGCACAAAGCCGAAGCAACCTTGATATCATTGATAGTTTAATAAACTCAATTGTTGATGAGATTTCCAATCAAATAAAATCAGAAAAAATAAGGGTTGAATCCAACCTGCAGGACAAAGTTATTGAGAATAGAGTTTTAAACTCCTTTTTGAGAAAATTTACTGTATTTTTTTACGATAGCGCCGCCGATGTCGATATTGTTCGGCTTGATGCATTTAAAAGCAAAATTAATTATATCCCTGAATCGAGAGGTTTTTTTAAAAGTTCCGTCGTCAAAAGAAATGTAGAGGTGATTTTATATTGTTCTGCAATTGATGATGGAAAGCTTCTCTTTAGCCGTGATTTTAAAAGGGTATATTCAGATTATGTGAAAGCGGGTGAAATTAAAAATTTTGAAGATAAAGCCTTTAACTTTACGCAGGGTGAATTCGCCGGTGGGAGCTTAACATTGAGCAAAATAATTGAGGGAATAGTGATAATATCATCTATTGGGATTGCTGTTTATCTTCTTTTTGCCGTTAGAAAATAAATCTTTTGAGGAGCAAGAATGTTAAAATCATCAAAATTTATCCTTTTTTTGATCTTACCAGCGATTTTGTTTGTTTGGGGATGCTCTTCATCTAAGGAAGTTGCCAATCTTTCCGCTGAGGATCGTTTTGAAATTGGGAAGGAAAAGTTTGATAAGAAAAAGTATCTTGATGCGGTTGAGGATTTCAAGTATATTTTAATTCAATATCCAGGGAGCGCTGTTGCAGATGATGCTCAGTTTTATCTTGCTGAAAGCTATTACAACAAGGGTGAATATCTTCTCGCTGCGTCCGAGTATGAAAATCTCATAAGGGGTTATCCTTCGAGCGAATATGTCCCGATGTCTAGGTATAAGTTGGGACTTTGTTATTACAATCTTTCTCCAAAATCACAACTTGACCAGACATATACTTACAAGGCAATTGATGCGCTTCAGGGTTTTATTGAGTATCATCCAACAAGTGCGTTCGTCCAAGATGCTGAACAAAAAATTCATGAGTTGATCAACAAGCTTGCTAAAAGGGATTACGAAACAGCTGTATTTTATATGAGAAGAGAATTTTACAGAGCAGCTACAATTTATTTTGATGCCATAATTGAGCGTTATCCCGATTCCGATTATCTTGAAAAAGCATATGCTGGAAAGATTGAATGTTTATTGAAGAGGGGGAATTATAATGAGGTGATAAGAGTTGTTGAAGAATTTGAAAGGAAGTTTCCATCCAGCGAACTTCTTGAAAAAGTTAAAAGAATGAAAGATGAGGCAAAGTCACGGGTTCAAACAGAGTTGCGAACAGGAAGATAAAATGAGTGAAGTTAAATATGTGAAAGATTCGCAGGTTGAAATGACCGAGCTTATACTTCCGAGCGATGCGAATCCCCTTGGTTTCTTGCTTGGTGGAAGGCTGATGCACTGGATTGATATATGTGCAGCTATGGCTGCGATGAAGCATGCGGGGAAAGTCGTCGTAACGGCAAGCGTTGATGAATTAAATTTTCTATGTCCTATAAAGATCGGAGAGGTTGTGATTTTGAAAGCATCGGTAAATCGTGTTTTTAGAACTTCTATGGAAGTTGGTGTAAAAGTCTTTGCGATGAATCCACTTACAGGTGAAGTTCGACACGCTAATTCAGCTTATCTTACCTTTGTTGCGATCGATGAGAATGGAAAGCCTGTTCCAGTGCCACCAATTGTTCCTGAAACGGAAGATGAAAAAAGAAGATATGAAGAGGCGTTATTTAGACGCCAACAGAGGTTAAGGCATAAAGAAGAGCTTAAAAATGCCCGAAAACAAGGACCTAAAAATTTATAAAATTTTTTTCTTTCTATTCACATTTTATTTCGAAGTTTTGACTTCTCAAAATAGATTGTTTCCAACTTTTTTTATCAACGAAATTCCACTTCCTGAAGGCTCTTCCACATTTTCAATTGGAGATTTAAACGGCGATAGCTTTTATGATATCGTTGTTTCTTCACGACGGGTTATAACCTGTCTCGAGAACGACCATAAAAATAACTTTAACTTTTATTTTAACATACCAGTTAGAGAATCCCCAACAGATGTTAAGATAAGTGACATTGACGATGATGGTGCATCGGAAATCGTCGCAGTTTACAAGGCGAAGTCAACTGTTGAAATTTTTAAAAAAGATACGCTTGGCTTTAAACACTTCTATTCTTTTGAAACTGGCATTTATCCCGATTTGCTCATTTGTTCTGATCTTGATTTGAATGGTCTCAAAGATGTCATAACGGTTGGAAAAATAATGCTTGGGATAACGGTCAATTATCAAACCGAATTAAATCAGTTTTCAAATCCAGTTAATTTTTTCCCCAAGATCCCGCTTAAAAAAGTTCAAATTCTTGATTTAAACTATGATGAGGTTCCAGATCTTGTTGGCATTGACTGGTTAAATAACTTGCTTGTCATCTCATATGGAAGAGGTGATGGAAAGTTTGGGTCTGCATATACTTATAAACTTCCCGAAGAACCAAATGATTTTGTAGTTGCTGATTTAAACAACGATGGCTTCTTTGACTATGTGATTTCATTCTATTACCTTGACGAAGTTCAATTTTACTATACGACACAGGCAGGAATAAGTCTCAGATCTAAATTTAAAATTCCAAAACCATTAAAAGTTTGTGCTTGCGATTTGGATGGAAATGGCTTTAAAGATATAATCGTAAACAACGCAGAAAGATTGTTTATTTTTATGAACTCTGGTCGGGACTTTTTAAGATATGAATTTTCTGGCGATGGAGTAGTTCAGGTTGAGTGTGCTGATCTTGATGTGGATGGGAAGGATGATATCATCGTTCTCGATTCGGTCGGAAATAGGTTGAGAATTTTTTATTCAGACGCTAAACTTGAGTTTTCTGAAAACTTTTCCATAGCAGTTGGTTTAAATTCATCTGATTTCGCAATTGCAGATTTTAATAGAGATGGTTATGTTGATTTCGTTTTTGTAGGTGATGGATCAAATCCACTTCTTTTTTATTATAATGGTGGTAAAATTTATTCTTTTTCAAACCAAGGCGAAAGTTTCACGGATATCAAAGTTTTATCCGTTTCAAATTTCAATTATCTTTTATGCTCAAATTATGAAACTGGTGCCATTTCACTATTTCGTAGGGGGCAAGATGAGATAACAGAAATTTTTAAATACAATTTTGATAAACCGAAGCCAGTTTTTGCGGGTTTGGACGAAGATAAATCAGTTGTAGTTTTTCTCACCATCTCAGATTCAAACCTTATTTTGATAAAGCCAAAGGGCGGGACGGAATTCGAAGAGATGAGCATAAAGGAAATTGATAGTGCGAAGGTTATTGCTTCTGCAGTCGCCGACCTAAACGGGGATGGATATTTTGATATTGCACTTGTTAATAGTTTTAAAAACAATGTTAAATTAGATGTTTTCACCCGAAAAAATGAAGGTGAATATATCAGGAGCTATTCAATAAACTTGAACAGGTTGATAAAGCGTGCTTTTCTTTACATAGATGATTTTAACGGCGACGGTTACCTTGATATCCTTGCTTATTACGACTATTCGCAAACTAAAATCTCTGATGGTGAAATAAATCTTTTTTTGAACGGTGGAAAAGGTGGATTCAGAACAAGAAGAAGAGTTGATACACATGTTCATCTATCAAGTGGTAAGCTTTTAAGAATAGCTGACTTTTCAGGTGATTTTAAAAAGGACTTTGTAGTTTTTGATAATTTAAGAGGTGGAGTTTATCTTTACATAAATAACGACGGAACTTTTGAAAAAAAGCAAATCTATAGTTTAAAAAGCAAAATTAGCTCCACTGGCGTGGCTGATGTAAATCGTGATGGTTTTCCCGATTTGATCTTGTTGGATGAGAGAGCTGGAAGTTTGAGATTTTTACTGAACAAAGATGGTTTTTTAAAATGAAAAAGTTCATCTTTTCATTTTTATTTGTCAGCCTGTTGATTGCGCAGGATAATAAAATTGAACAGGTTTATTACACGGCTTGCGATAGAGCTGGGATAGAAATTGATAAACCGATTGACTTTAAACCTTTT
>NZ_CZVS01000080.1:0-6186 GCF_001535985.1 Candidatus Kryptonium thompsonii
TAATTCATACAACTCCATCCGCTGGTTATGGCTGGAATGTTGTGCAGAGCTCATGGACAGGGGAAGAGTTTGATCTTGCGAATAACACTGATCCGAAAGTTTTACTTAAAGGTTGGCTTACTGAGGATGCCACAAGAAAGATGCTTGCCCTTGTGGGGCAAAATCTTGATGAGCTTGTGAAGATGGCACAAACTCGAAATTTTAAACCTATCGATCTTGGTTTAAAAATTTCATTGAATATGCGTGTAAAATTTAGAGAACTTGTTTCTCAAAATGTCATAGGTATTTTACGCGGTGGTGATGAGAAATTGAAAGATGAATACATTGTCATAACATCGCATCACGATCATCTTGGGATTGGCAAACCGATTAATGGTGATTCAATTATGGCACCAAGAGCTCCCTTCTTTGCAGCAATTTCATATTTATAAGTCCACCTTCCATAATAAGTCCTCGCCTTTCCACCAAAAAGATTTGGCTCCTCAGGGGTTGCTGGTGGATCGTCATTTAACATTAACAATATCTTTCCAGAAACATCAACGCCCTTATAATCATCCCAATTCTGCTCCGGCGCAACTATTCCATAGCCAACGAACACAACTTCGGCATCCTTTATTGAGACAAAATCTTTTTTGACACCAGAAACTGCAATAAATTCGTCGTAATATTTGAATTTTATCGTTTTACCTTTGCCTTTGACAACCATTTCTTTATCCGGGAAAGTTCTCACACCTGAAAGTGGAACCTTTTGAAAATATGAACCATTATCCCCACCAGGTTCAAGTCCAAGAAGTTTGAACTGTGTCGCTATATATGTCGCTGCCAGAAGCTCACCTCTTGAACCTGTCCCTCTGCCTTCAAGCAAATCATGCGCTAAAAACTGAACATTTGCCCTTATGTAATCCTCCGTGATGTAATCCATAGCCCTCTTAGCATCATCCGTGAGAAAATTTGTAACTGTGATCTGAGAAAAAGCCATTAAAGTTATAAGCGAACTTAAAAGTATAACTTTAAGTGTTCTCATTTTTTAACCTTGATTTTGTTTTGTATTGATAAGTTTTGAAACGCTTTCTCTTAAAGCTATAGCGTTTTCAATAGCATATGCGTTGAAATCGTTATTAAAATAAGCAAAAACAACTTTATCTTCCAACAAAAAATTCCATATTAATCTCGCAAACTCTTCTATCTGCTCTTGACTGTAAACCGACCTATATCTTTCCTTAGGACCATGAAACCTTAAATAAACGAAATCAGCTGTTGCAATAGGTGGAGCGAGAACTCCTCTCATATGTGAAATGCAAAGGGCAATTTTATTTTCCTTTAGAATCATAAAAAATGGTATCATTAAAAAAATACAGGATTTCTAAACTCAAAAACATGTCTGTATCCCTTGGGAAGCAGATCAATGTACTCTTTTAAGAGTGAAGGATCATATTCAAGCGTCGGTGGAAATTGATGAAGTATGCAACCAATTCGATTGTAAACTCTCAATGGCTTTATCACTTTCATAAATCCGTAAAAATCACTTCTCACATCTTTCAACCTCTTGATATGAGTTATGCTTTGATGAACTTTAACGGAAAACAAAAAGTTAACACTTGTATTTTTTATCCATCCCTCAATCGTTTTAGCCCTTGGCAGATGGTAAAATGTTGTGTTAAGCTCAACAGTATTAAAAACTTTTGAATAATATTCGAGCCACTTTCCCCGATGTAATTTCTCCGGATAAAAACGCCCGATCCAATGCCTATAGTAATAACCTGATGTCCCGATGTAAATCTTAGACATTAAAATTTATCTGGATATTTTCCCAATAAGAACAAAATCAATTTCCCTTGAACTTTCATCAACCCTTACAACTCTAACCTTAACCTTATCCCCAAGCCTATATACTTTTTTCGTATATTTACCTATCAATGCATACTGATTTTCATCGTAAATGTAATAATCATCCGTTAAGTCTCTAACTTTAACAAGCCCCTCAACGAGTATATCTTGTATCTCCACGAATAAACCGAATTCAACAACCCCAGAGATTATGCCATCAAATACTTTACCGATATGGTCCTTCATATATTCAACTTGCTTCAATTTGATCGATTCCCTCTCCACCTCCATTGCTCTTATCTCCATCTCCGATGAATGTTTGCAAATCTGTGGAAGTTTCTGCGCGATCTCCCTTAATCTTTTATCATCCACACCTTTTTCTGTATACTCATAAAGAAGACGATGAACGACAAGATCAGGATATCTTCTTATCGGAGAAGTAAAATGAGTATAATACTTAAAACCGAGCCCGAAATGTCCGATGTTTTTTTCAGAATAAATTGCCTTTGCCATTGACCTTATCGCGATGTCATTCACAAGATATTCATACTCCGTATCTTTAACTTGCGCGAGCAATTTTTGAATTGATTTTGAAAGGGGCTTTGAATCAACCTCGAACTTAAACCCAAGTTTCCTCACAAACTCCGCAAGGCTTTTCAACTTCGCTGGGTCGGGCAAATCATGAACTCTATAAATAAACGGATATTCGCGATTTTTCTTGCTCATCTTTCCGATATGCTTCGCTACCGTCTGATTCGCAAGCAGCATAAACTCCTCTATCAACCTGTGGCTATCAAGTCGAACCTTTTTTATTATTTCGATCGGTTTTCCATCTTCATCGAGTTTAAATTTAACCTCGGGTGTTTCAAAATCGAGACTCCCCTCACGAAGTCGCTTCTTTAACAAAATTTTGCTCAACTTATGCATTTCTAAAATTATATCAGCGTAATCACCTTCACCAGTCTCAATTATCTTCTGGACCTCTTCATAAGTGAACCTTCGCTTACTTCTTATAATGCTTTTATGAAAAGAATATTTTTCAACAACTCCCTTTGAATTGACAATCATAAAGACAGAATAAGCAAGGCGATCGACATTTGGATTTAAGCTGCAAACATTGTTTGACAACTTCTCGGGCAACATCGGTATCACCCTATCAACCAAATAAACGCTCGTTCCACGCTTCAGCGCTTCAAGATCGATCTCGCTTCCCTCCTTAACATAATAACTAACATCCGCAATATGAACACCAAGCTTATATTTTCCATCTGGTAAAATCTCAAGCGAAACGGCATCGTCAAAATCTTTCGCATCCTCGGGGTCAATCGTGAAACAAATTAAATTTCTAAGATCAAGTCTCTTTGCATATTCCGAACTTGGGATTTCGTCCGGAATCTCCTCTGCTTCTTCAAGAACCTCATCGGGAAATCGCGTTGGGAAATTATAACTTCTTGCGATCGCCAAAATCTCCGCATCGTTTTCCCCAGCTTGGCCAAGCACTTCAACTATCCTACCTTCAGGAGCGAACCTTTCATCTATCCAATCAACAAGCTCAATTGCAACTTTATCACCAGGTCGTGCATTAAATTTTTTCACATTTTTCTCATCGATATAAAAATCATGGATCAAGCGTTTGTCATCCGGAACGACAAAATAAATTCCCTTTCTTTTTGAAAGAACCCCTGTTATAATCTTTCTCCCACGCTCAATTATATCAACTATCTCGCCTTCTGCAAGTTCACCCTTCCCTTTCCCCACAATTGAAACAGCAACTTTATCTCCATCAATCGCAGTATGGATAAACCTAGGGGGAATAAAAATTTCTTTTATCTGGCTGTCTTCATTTTCCACCTCCACAAATCCATAACCGTTCGGATTCACGGTCAATCGCCCAACAAGAATTTTGGGATTCGGTTTAAATTTGTATTTATTTCTTGGAAGCTTAATGACCTCGCCACGCTCGACCATCTCCATTAAAACTCGCCTAATAACATCCATTTCATACTCCTCCATCAAACCAAGTTTCCTAGCTATTTCTTTTAAACGAAACGACCGTTTGGATCTTTTCTTTAAAAATTTTAAGATCCTCTCTTTGATCTTTGAAATTTCTACCTCTTCTTTCATAGCCTTATCCTATAATAGAGCCCCAATTTGTTTAAAATTTCTTTTTCCTGATAAAATTGAACCGGTTTTCTCTGATATTCAATTGTTAAGTTTCCTCCGAGAAACTTTTTAAATAATGGATATTGAACGATGACGACCGATTTTGAGATGTCGGTAAAAATATCTCCACCAATCTGAACTACAGCCCCACCTATATTTCCTGTTATCCTCAAACCTTTAAATCCAGAATAATAACCAAATTCCGCAGCCGTCACAACTCCACCAAGCACATCCCTTAAAACATCCGTCACAACCCCTGAAACCACACCGCTCAAAAGTCCAGCACCCGTTGACGACCAAAGATTTTCAGTAAACAAACTAGCCTCACTTCTGCTAAGTTCATCTTTGAATCTTCCAGTTACAAGGAATGAAATTGCATCAGATTCCACCTCACCATGCGGATAAACCTTCTGATAATCCTCACCATCAATATACATCTGTATTTTAACGACTGGTTTTGACAACGTCCCGCTTATGAGAAGTTCAATCAAAACATTCTCAACTTTCCCAGAACTCAAAGTATCCGTTAAAACTGTATGAGTTCCCGTATATGTTGCTGTTATATCAAGTTCCGGATTTTTAAGGTCCTCAACAAATTTTATCTTACCTTTTGCATTAAATCGTTTGAAAAAGTTATAGTAAGACCTGTCAAGTACATCAACCACACCGTGTGCAACCATCAAGCCAGAGTAACTTCTAAGGTTTAGGTTCCCAGAAAACTCAGCGAAAAATTCTTCCCCAGTTTGAGTATTAAGAAGAATGTTAATTTTTGCGTTATTTAAAGTGTAGATTTTTAAGTCATAATTGAACTTCGAAAAAATACTTTGCTTTTTTACACCTTCGTTTTGAATCTCGTTCACTTTAACAGGAAGGTTCAAATGCACAAGTTCCTCAGCGGTGCTTTCTTCTTTTACAGTATCAACTGGGCTAACATAGACATATTCAAATCCAGTTCCTTGACGAGCGCTGATAGATTGCTTCGGGAAATAATTAACATCAACATCTGAAAGGAAAATTTCACCATTGAGATAAAATCCAGTAGTGTCAATTTTTAAACTTAACCCATTTTCACCAGTCTGAGCAATCACGCGCCCATAAAGTCCCGTGGTTCCAAAACCCTCTTTATCCATAACAAGCAATTTGCCAGTGATGTTAAAATCTCCCTTTGATATTGAATATCCACCACCAAAATAAATCTTACCATTAACCCTGACCTCTCCACCACTATAATCATCAGGATTGTTCCATAAATTCAAATCCTCAACATAGATGGCATTTGAATCAATCTTGCCCACGCCGTAAACAAGATAATACTTTCCGTTTGGATCAAATTTGAAAATACAATTTTGAAGTGAAAAGTTGCCCTTAAAACTCGGCTTATCAAAGGTTCCACCTAAATCAATCTCAGCCGTTATATCACCTTTCAAATCTGAAATCCCCTCCAAAAGTGGCTCCAGCACAGCGATCGGAAACCTAAAGAGCTTTACCTTGCCCGCGACATATGGCTCACGGTATTTTGATCTTACGGTTGGATTAAACCACGCTGGAGAAGAAAGAACAACATCCATCGCGTTATAATTCACCTCACCTGCGCTTACTATAAGTGATATATTCAACTTTACAAGGTCATCTTCAATCTTCCCAAAACATTCAAGCACTCCGAGATCCGCATTTTTGTATCTGAGATCTTTCACGAAAATTTCAATATTTGAATTGGGTTTATCATGAGCTCCATAGATAAAGAATGAAAATTCAACCTTGCCAGAAAAAAATTTTCCTTTTATAAGTCTATCAAGTTCCAAATTTTCACCCCACATGCGCAACTGCTGAGTTTGCTTATCAATAAACCCACCAATGTAAATTTTTTGATCATTGAAAACAAAAGAAGATGGATTAATCACAACTCCGCTTTTGCTTTGAAAAATTTCTATCTCATCAGCAATTGAAATTTTATTACCATAAACTCTCCCATTAAACTCTTTTAAAATTAACCTATTCACCTCGCGACTGAACTGCGCGATTGAAACAGCTTCGAAATCCCACTTCTCCCCACTCGCAAAAATTTCAGCATATAGCTCTGGTTCATCGTAATTGAGACTCAATCCAACCTTATCAATCTTGAAACCATCCGAAGTAAAATCGCTCAATTCTCTCCGTAGTTTAAACCTCAACTGATCCTTATAACTTAGTTCGATC
>NZ_CZVS01000081.1:0-5778 GCF_001535985.1 Candidatus Kryptonium thompsonii
GATAACCCTCCGTCACATTCTCAACATAAAACGGCAACCTAACCCCATTCACACTCGTATCCACCGGACTTGATAAACTACCATCACTCAAAGTATCCAACCTACCAAACCTTATCACAAAATCCGCAGGATACATCCTACGACCTATACCAAGTGTAGCCGTAGTTATCTTATACTTGATCCTCCCTACACTACCCCCACCCCATCCACTTCGCTCCAAATCTAATCCCAAAGCATCATTCCAAACCCTCAACCTCATACCATCAAACACCTCACTACCATCCCCACCACCAATCTCTCTACTACCCTTAACCGCATAAAACCTATACCTAACATCAACAACCTTCCCAATCAATCCACCACCACTCAATGCCCTTATCAAACCCCTATTATAATCCACAACATAATCAACACCCTCCTGATAACTTGAAACCTTAACACTACTTGCCAATGGCAAACCCGAAAGCTTCTTCCAAACCGTGTCAACAAAATCTACCCTATCCACCCTCTCCTCATCCGATACAACATTCCAACGCAAACTATCCCCACTACCCTCAAACCATATCCAATATCCCATATCCCTAACCTCTAAATCATTCAAAACCTCCACCTCTAACCTACCTGTACCCCTACCAGATGTATGCTTAAACTTAACCCCATCAACAAACCTGCTCACCTCAGGACCTACATACCCAATTGCCCTATCCCCAGGAATTACACTCACAACATTCTCATCCAACTCCTCCTCCCCACTTATAGGATCAACAACTACCTTCATCGTACATTCGCTCGGTGGTATCCCCAAACTATCCCCCCTATCATACGAAACAACCGCATAATAATACTTAACACCATTCATAACCCCAACACTATCCACATAACTATGAACTAATCCAACATCATCTCCCAAATAATAATGTATCCCTCGACCAGGATACGCAACTACACTATACCCACGCCAACCATCTACCTTATCAAATCGTGCATCACGCCCATATGCATCCTTCAACGGAACCCTCAAGTATTTTGCGCCCCTACCATCCGTCACTAACTCAACATCCTTAAAACTCGGATCCGTTGACCTGTATATAACATACCCCTCAAAATCATACCCAGGATCATCCGCATCCAATGGATTCCTACCAAACAAAGGATCAAAACTACGCTCCGCCCTCGTATCCCAATACAAAACAACTCGCCTATCACCCGCTACAGCTCGAACCCTCGGTCTCTCAGGCGGGCGATAAAACCTGTAATTCGCATTGTATATCCTCTGCACTGTTTCTGCATTCAACAACAAATCATTCAAATCCTCACCCAAAAGTAATGCAACGGAAAAACGCCTTGTTTGACCTTTTGGAAGTTGAATATAACCAGAGCCGTAAAGAAACACATTATCAGCAGTCTGAACTATTTCACTAAAGTTTCCGGGTTTCAACCTATTCCAAATATTCTCATCATTGCTAACATAATCTGTTGACCATATAAAAGCATTAAAGCTTGTGAGCCCAATCATATCAGATTCATCAAGATCTGTGAACTCAAAATTTGGTTCACCCGGACTCAACGGATCTAAACTACCATCAGCAAGCAACTTACCCCTTGTCGGAATACCATCCCCCTCGCCTTCATCCCCCGTCCCAGGAACACCATCAACACCAACATCATCAACAAGTGGATTCCAATCCCCGTCATTGTCTATCCCATCCTGCTGACTCTCATCAATCATACCATCCCCATCGTTATCTATCCCATCGTAAGGATTGCCAGGTGACTCCAAAAATTTATACCCAAAATAACCCGGCTTTAAACCAAACATTCCCTTACCGTCATGATCCCAAGAATAAACCATACTTCTTGCATAAACTGGGATATTATCAACAGGTGGATAATTCGGAACGTTGTAGGGAGGAATAAAGTAAGAATCATCATCACTGTAGTCCGTCGCCCCACCAACATGTGGATCTCCCCACATACCAAATACAACACTATCCAAATTCTTATCGCTGACATTTGTAATTGTATAAACAATAAAAATTGCGTCCTCCGCAAGCGGGTTACTCCACTGCAAAACTCTCACCTGCGCTTGAACACCCAAACCTCTTCTTGAAGGGTCATTCTCGAATGGGAAATAGGCAAATTCTTCATTATCTCTGTCATCCATAACATAGAATGCCTCAAGGTCAGCTTGTGTTGCATCTCTTGAAAGATATCCAGGCCAAACATATTTACCCAAATTTTGATCATACCAACTTGATGGCCATGAATCAGGTTTACCATCACCATCTAAATCTTTATCAGGATTATGAGCTATCTTATCTTGATTTGGATCCGCGTAACCTGGTAATGGTTGCCATCCCCATCTTTTTGTTCCATCCGGAGAACGATCACCCCCATCGAGCAAGCCATCAGTAATTATATGAATCCTCTTACCGCTTGTATCAACAACCGAGGCACCAATAAGGGGACCAAACTCATAGGCATAACCCAAACCATTCCACACAACATCTGTTATTCTATCTCCAGGAGCT
Organism: Candidatus Kryptonium thompsonii; assembly: GCF_001535985.1. Taxonomy (NCBI): domain Bacteria; kingdom Pseudomonadati; phylum Candidatus Kryptoniota; genus Candidatus Kryptonium; species Candidatus Kryptonium thompsonii. Next base: position 2,532 of record NZ_CZVS01000081.1, read on the forward strand.
GAAAGGGAACCATAGTTATAAATCGTAACTGTGATTTTATTCCCATTCATCACGAGTTTCTTCCTGTCAGCTTCACCAGCAGTTTTGCGCAAATTTTTATCAAGCCTACGGTAAAATTCTTTAACTTCAGATTCTGATAGAGATTTAAGCTTTTTATACCTTTCGCTTAACCACGTATCTTTTGCTATATAAGGTGGAAGTTCAGCCTGAACCTGGGTTGAACGTAAATCTTCAGATTTACTCAGTGAAATTCCATACCCATGTTGAATGTAATCTGATATAATTTTATGTTCCGTCTTTCGTTGTTCTTCTCTTTCCCTTGAAGTTAATCCTCGCAATATCTGAAGTGCTTTTTCCTTATCGGATAGTTTTTGTTGAGGTATCGCGGACGAAAGTAAGATTAAACTTGCCAGGAAAACGTACGCTACTTTTCTCATTTTGTTCTCTGAAAAATTTATTTTCAATTTTTTAAAACCCTATAGAAAATCCAACTCTGATTTCCCTTGGTGGATAATAATAGTAAGGTCTGGTATAATAATCATCAGAGGAGTGCACTCCTGGAATCTTTCCAACCCATTGATCAACCACAATGCCCTCACCTCTTTGTTTGGCAAGCGTATATTGCGCTGTTCCAGTATCATCGTAAACATACCTTTCATTGAGGTTATCAAATAGATTATAAACTTTAACAAAGAGACTCCATCTCAAACCAAACAACCTGAACAGTTTCTCAAACATAACATCAACCTGCATACGAGCTGGCTTTCGCTCACTATTTCTTCTAAGCTCAAGGCGATTGTTAGTAACATACGGAGTATATGGAAGTCCTGAACCGTATTGCCCAACAAAACTCAAATTCCAATTATCTGGTATACCAATACTAACAGTTCCATTTAAAGTGTGAGTTTGATCCCAGTCAAGATAAACTAAAAACTTCTCTGGTTCCCTTCCGGATTTCAAATCAATAAAAAACGCATCTGGATTCGGATCATTACCTTCCGCAACCTGATAAGTATAATCGAGGGTTGCAGCAAGAAGCTCACCTTTCAATCTTCTTTTCAATATGGAAATTGTAAAACCCTTTATGTTTCCATAATCCTTATTCACATAGAGATTATAAACTTTCTCTTGACTTATCCTTGTCCTCTGTAAAGCTAGGAGATCGCGGACGTCTTTGTAAAAAGCGGTGATATTGATCGCAAGATTGTCCGTTAACTGTTGTTGTAAGCCAAATTCGTAAGCCACAGTTTTTTCAGGTTTCAAGTTTGCATTACCAAAGGTTGGGGTGCCAACGAAAAGCGCCGATTCAAACTCCGGATTTTCATAAAGGTACGTAAACGGCGGCATCTGCAAAAACCAACCGTAAGAGAAGTGCAAAATTCCCCTATCAGTAATTGGATATGAAACACCCAAACGTGGGCTTATCTGATGTTTGGGCTCCGCAACCGATGTTAAGGTATCGCGTAAAACTATTGGAGGTATAGTTGGGTCATTAGGATCAGGATACCAGATAAATCTGGAATAAGTGGCTTTAGGATCAAAGTAATCATAGCGCAACCCCAAATTCACAATCATATCTTTATATTCCATCTTGTCCTGCGCATACACAGAGAAAATCACAGGTTTACGAGTATATCTGTTATGATACGGCGATGTTATCTCAGGAATTGTGGGTTCAAGGTATTTCAATGTGTCACGCAAGATTGTAAAGTAAACATAATCAAGTTTATGTAATCGAACTTCGAACCCAGTTTTTACCTCATGACGCTCATGAACTTGGCTCGTTATATCAAACTTCACCAAAAACGTTCTTGAATCTCTATAAACATGGTCATTCTGCGTTCCACCAAAGTAAAATGTGAAGCTTGTTGGCCTTGAGAGTCGTTCCACCGGTTGATACCTTGGGTCAAGCGGGTCTTCATAGAGATATTGACGAAACTTTTGATAGTTGTACGAAACTTTAAATTCATAAAATGTCTTACTGCTTAGCGCATGAGACCAACTATAGCCGATCTTGTAATTTTCATCACGATATTGATAGGTCCCGTCCGGATTATATTTGAAAAGATGATTATACGATTTATACCAGCTTCTATCGTAGAGACCATCAATGTTAATTTTAATTGTTGGCGAAATTTTAAAGGTTAACTTTGCAGTTGTATTCAAGTTTCGGCTTGGATTCATAGGAACTATCGCGCTATCTCCCGTCATAGGGACAATCCAATTATTCGCGTCGTTAAAATTGGGTTGATCACTTGGTTGATGTTCCCTTACGCCGTAAAGCCATCCTTTGTTATTTTCCCATCTCAACGATGTGAAAAATGAAAGAACTTTGCCCAGCAATGGAAACGGCCCACCTAAGCTAAATTCGACAACAGAGTTATTGAATGGATCAACCTTATCAATGTTAAAAAAGATATTTTTTCTTCTACTCAAAAAATCTCCCGAATACATCAACAATTCGCCCGTGTACTTCTGTCCTCCTTCTTTTGTAACAATATTAACAACCCCACTCATCGCATTCCCATATTCAGCGTTGAAGGTGCCACTTACAACCGTCATTTCTTGAATTGCATTTCTAGCTATTTGCATTCCAAGCGTATTGAAGAAAGGATCGTTGATTGAGACACCATCAATTGTATAAGATATTTCGGTTGATCTTCCACCTCTTATATGAATATCTCCACCAGCTCCAACAACAACACCTGCTTGTAATGTTAATACTCTTTGAAAGTTTTCAACGGGTAATTCTCTAATTTGTTCAGCGTCGACAACCGCTTGTGAAGAAGTTAAATCTGCTCTGACAAGTGGACGTTCAGCTTCAACTACAACTGGAGGGAGACCAATCGCCTCTGATTCCATCTCAAAATTTAAAGTAGTCGTCAAATCCGCAGATACTTTAACATTTTTCACAGTAATCTTTCTATATCCAACTGCCGAAACAATAACGGTGTATGTCCCTGGCGGAATGTTAGTTATAACATAATAACCGTTAGCATCGGTTGCTGCACCAAGAGTGGTCCCCTCAAGAACTACATTTACACCGGGCAATGGTTCTTTTGTCTCTGCGTCGATTATTCTACCAGCAATTTTACCCTTTGTACCCGCGTAAGTTAACCCAACAACGAAAGCTAAAACCATAAAAATTATCAAAAAACGCTTCATTTTAGCTCAACCTCCTTAAGTTTTTACTTAATTATAGCGAATTTGATCAATTTTTCACCTATACCTGGGGCTTCGATATGAG
>NZ_CZVS01000082.1:0-5553 GCF_001535985.1 Candidatus Kryptonium thompsonii
TACGAGCAATCTCTCAGCAAGGTTGTTGAAGGTGATATTCTTGAAGGCGAGGTGATCGAGATTGATCGAGAAAGAGGTGAAGTAGTAATCGACATTGGATTTAAATCCCCAGGCATTGTTCCGCTAAATGAATTTAGAAACCCCGAAGCTTTAAAGGTTGGGGATAAAGTTGAGGTCAGCATCGAAAAAGTTGAAGACAAAGAGGGACAAATTGTTGTCTCTCATAAACGAGCTCATTTCCTTAGGGTTTGGAAGAGAGTAAATGAGGCTTTTGCAAAGGATGAAATTTTAAAAGGAACAATCATAAAACGAATTAAAGGTGGATTCGTTGTTGATATCGATGGGTTGCTTGCATTTTTACCTGGTTCACAGGTTGACATCAAACCCATCAGAGATTATGACGCATGGGTTGGAAAAGAAATCGAATGCAAACTTGTAAAAATCAATCAAGCTGCTGAAAATGTCGTCGTAAGCAGAAAAGCGCTTGTTGAGAAAGAACTTGAAGAACGCAAACGCAAGTTCTTTGAAACAGTTAAAGTTGGAGACAGAGTTAGAGGTACAGTTAAAGCAATCGTTGACTTTGGTGTATTCGTTGATATGGATGGAATCGATGGATTAATTCACATAACGGATCTTTCATGGGGAAGAGTTAACCACCCATCCGAAGTTGTCCAGCTTGACCAAGAGCTTGAAATGGTTGTAACAAGAGTTGATGAGGTCACTCTTCCAACTGGTGAAAAAGTCAAGCGTGTCTCCCTTGGATTAAAGCAACTTCAACCGCATCCATGGGATAACATTGACCAAAAATATAAAGTTGGGCAAAAGGTTACAGGTAAAGTTGTTGCAATTACCGATTACGGTGCATTCATAGAGATTGAAAAAGGGATAGAGGGACTTATCCATATTTCTGAAATGAGTTGGACGCAACATATAAAGCATCCATCTCAATTTGTAACGATGGGACAGATAGTCGATGCGGTCATTTTGCACCTTGATAAAGAGGGTAGAAAACTCTCGTTGAGCATGAAACGTCTCGAACCAGATCCATGGGAAAAAGTCGAGGAAAAGTATCCGATTGGTTCAAAGCATAAGGGAATAGTTAGAAATATCACAAACTTTGGCGTGTTCGTTGAACTTGAGCCTGGAATTGATGGTTTAATTCATATTTCAGATCTATCATGGACGAAGAAAATTCGCCATCCCGCTGAGGTTGTGAAAAAAGATCAAGAAATAGATGTTGTTATACTTGGAATAGATAAAGAGCAAAGGCGTGTAACCCTTGGGCATAAGCAAATTTATCCAAATCCATGGGATAAGCTCGAACAAATTTACAAAGTTGGAACGGAAACACAAGGTAAGATAGTAAGAATCATTGAAAAAGGTGTAATCGTGGAGTTACCAGATGGTGTTGATGCTTTTGTTCCTATTTCGCACTTACTCCCAGGACATACCCAGATAAAAAATATTCATGCTGTCTTTAAAGAGGGTGAAACGCTACCGTTGAAGGTAATCGAATTTGACAAAGAAAGGCAGAAAATAATTCTTTCCGTATCTGAATATTTCAAAGATAAGTCTGAACGACTTGTCAAAGAATTCCTTGCCAAACATCCAGTTCCATCTGATGAAGCACAACTTAAAGCACCTGTTACATCGATCGGAATTGAAGCTGAGGGTGAGGAACGCGTCTTCATTGAATCAAATCATGGAAAAGAAAATTACCCTGGGCAAAGAGCTCAGGGGGCTCAACAAAAACAAAACTAAATTAAACCAAAACTCCAGCTTGCAGCCGTCCCGTCCTTCAATGGTCGCGGACGGCTTTTTTATTTTAAAAAACTTCTCAAACGATCAAAGTGAACAGATTGAGAATTGAAATAATTGTGCTTTTAATTTTTTTCGCAACTATAAATGCTCAAGAACATGCAGATACAACAAAAGTTAGAAAAAGTGAAATAGACACAACCGTTGTATATACAGCGGTTGACTCCGCGATTTATGATGTTGAAAACCGAAATATGTTCCTTTTTGGAAACGCAGATATAAAATATAAAACAATGCGTTTGAGATCCGCATTTGTCCGAATGAATCTTGATAGCACTTTGCTTGAAGCATCGGGAATACCTGACTCAACTGGCAATAAAATCACTGGAGCACCAATTTTAAACGATGGCGGGGAAGAGTATCACGGTTTTAAACTTGCTTACAACTTTAAAACGCAAAAGGGAAGGATTACGCAAGCAACAACACAAATGGAAAACGCATTTTACTATGGTGACAGAGTAAAAAAGGTTGATAAAGATGTCTTGTTCGTTTATAAAGGAAGATATACAACATGCGATGCTGAAGAACCGCACTTCTATATCGAAGGTCGAAAGATGAAAATAATTGTGAACGACAAAGTTATTGCTCGCCCTGTAGTTTTATACATTGCCGATGTTCCCGTCTTTGCCTTGCCATTTGGTGTTTTCCCAAACAAATCAGGACGAAGATCAGGGTTTATTCCACCAGTTTGGGGACAAACATACAACACTGGTTTTTACTTTAAAAGATTTGGATATTACTGGGCTATGAGCGATTACGCTGATTTCGCTACAACATTTGATTGGTACACACGCGGTGGATGGCAAGTCTCCAGCGATTTCAGATATGCACTGAGATATAAATTTAACGGCGCAATAGGCTTTGCATTTGCAAATTTCTACAGCGGTGAAGAAGGTGATCCCGATAAAACATCAAGCAAAGAGTGGAGACTCAACATAATTCATAGCCAAAACATAGATCCAACATCAAGGATAAGTGCAAATGTCAATATTTCAACTAACAACTATTTTCGCGCAACTGGAACAACCGTAAGAGATGTCCTTCAACAAACATTAATCTCAAATGTAAGCTATTCAAAAACTATCGAAAGCATAAATGGTTCAATATCCATTAACGCGTCACGAGTTCAAAATTTGAACACAGGCACAGTTGACGAAGTGCTACCCGAAATTTCCTTTTCGCTACCCCAAGTTTTTCCATTCGCTGGAGGCGTATATGGTGTAACAGATGGGAAATGGCATCAAAGATTAAGTTTTGGCTATTCATCAAGGTTTGTGAACAAAAGAAGCACAGCAATGACGAAACAATTTAGCTACGGTATGGCACACAATTTATCGGTTAACTTTGCACCGACGATTAGATATTTTAATGTAACCCCGTTCTTCACCTACTATGAAAACTGGTATGACAGACGAACCATAAAATTTTACAATCCAGAGACAAAACAGGTTGAAACCAAAATTCAAAAGGGTTTCTTCCAAGCAAGATATTTTAAGTTTGGCGTTTCAGTTTCAACAAAACTTTACGGAATTTGGCAACCCGAGATTTTTGGTATTTCAGGTTTTAGACACACATTAATGCCAAGCGTTTCACTCGTCTATCAACCCGATTTTTCATCCCCATTCTGGAAAAATTACGGTTCTTACGTCGATTCAACAGGTCAAATTGTAAAATACAGCTACTTTGAAAATTCTATTTTTGGTGGTGCACCCATTGGCAAATTACAATCCTTAAATGTTGGAATTGGGAATATCTTTGAAATGAAGACGACTTCAAGTGATTCCGCGGGGCAACCGAAAAAATACCAACTTTTAAACTTAAACTTATCTTTCTCATATAATTTCGTTGACCCAAACAAAAAACTTTCTCCCTTATTTGTCACCGCACGAACTACAATTGCTGGCATTGATATTTTTTCAAGCTCCACATTTGATTTCTATAAATTCAACAGCACAGAGCTATTAATTCGCGAGGGGAAAATTGCCAGATTAACAAATTTTTCTCTCGCATTCTCGTTCACTTTCTCTGGAAGAAAGAAGCAAGAAACCGAAAGAATGCAAGGAATTGAAGGAACAGGAGCGGAATTTTTTAAAAATTACGAGCCTTTCAAACCAAGCTTTGAATTTGGATGGAACTTTTCATTTGGCTTTGATTTTTCATTGAGCAGAATAACTCCATACCAAACAATAAAATCAGCAAACCTGAGATTTACCTTTGGGTTTGATGTTACGAAAAATTGGAGGATAATGGGCAGCGGAAGCTATGATCCCATACGTAAGGAAATAGTTGTCCCAAGTATAAGCATTTACAGGGATTTACACTGCTGGGAAGCAAACTTTGAATGGAGACCCGTTGGATATGCGAGAGGTTTTGATCTTGAAATAAGGGTAAAAGCACCGCAGTTACATGATTTAAAAATTGTGAAGAGAAAGTCCAACATCGGTAGATAATTCCACCCGTCATCCTTGCATAACTTTAAAATTATCCATAATTTTTTAAAAACATCGAGACGAAAATAAAAACGGAAATGCTAAGGCATGAAGCAAAATTCGGGAGAACTTCTTAAATCTGAAATATTTAGCGATTTTAAACCAATTTCTGAAGATTTGCAAAGGATAAAAAATGTTGCAGTTATAGGAGTTGGCGTAATGGGTCGCGGAATTGTCCAAGCAATAGCACAAGCAGGCTTCGATGTCATCGCGGTTGAGAAAAATGAAGAATCACTAAATATCTCTAAAGAAAAACTTGAAGAGGCGCTTGATTATGAAATTCAAAGGTGGGCAATGACAAAAAGCGAAAAGAAATCAATTCTAAACAGAATTGAATGGACAACCAATATTGAAGATGTGAAAGAATGTGAACTTGTAATTGAAGCGGTCGATGAAGATTTTGAACTTAAAAAATTAATTTTCAAAAAACTTGATGAAATTTGTCCACCACACACAATCTTCGTTTCAAATACATCAACGCTATCATTGACCAAAATATCGGAAGTGACAAAGCGACCTGATAAAATCATTGGGATGCACTTTTTAAACCCCGTTCCAAAAGTCCCGTTAGTTGAGCTTGTCAGAGCGCTCAAAACATCCGATGAGACCTTTAAAAAAGTTAAAGCATTTGCGGAGCAAATTGGGAAAACCGTCGTGGAAGTTTATGAATACCCTGGATTTGTAACGACGAGAGTTATTGTGCCGATGTTAAACGAAGCGATGCATGTTTTGATGGAAGGAATTGCAACTGCTGAGGGAATTGATACGGCAATGAAACTTGGATATAACTTTCAAATGGGACCACTTGAAATGGCAGATACAATGGGGCTTGATGAGGTTTTAACATGGATGGAAACACTTTATAGAGAACTCGGTGAAAAATATAGACCGTGCCCATTACTTAGAAAACTTGTCCGCGAGGGCAAACTTGGCAAGAAAACAGGCGAAGGATTTTTTAAATATGACGAATACGGGAGGAAAATAACTTGATTTAGCTCGAAACCATGCCTTTTTAAAAACAAAATAACACTTGTGATGAAAGTTCTCGTTTTAAATTCAGGGAGTTCTTCAATTAAATATCAATTCATCGAGACTTCAACTTACAGCGTTCTTGCGAAAGGTCAAGTTGAAAGGATAGGAATGGACGATGCAATTTTAACCCACGTTAGAGAAGATGGAGATACAGTTAAAATAAGCGGGGAAATACTTGACCACAATATTGCAATTGAATATGTAATTGCTATCC
>NZ_CZVS01000083.1:0-5421 GCF_001535985.1 Candidatus Kryptonium thompsonii
TGTTCGCTTTCATCTTTTCATCTTGTGCAACATTGAGGCCACCTTTCGAATATCAGCCCAAGATTATAATGGCTTGGGTTGTCAAAGCGGATACAACCAGTTTTTTATCCTTGCAGAGAAATTCTGCTTTAATTTCAATCGCCTCTCCAACATGGTTCAGCATTGATAGCGCTGGAAATATAATTTCAAATGTAGATTCAAATCTTTTAAATTTTGCGATTCAAAACGATATACCATTGATGCCTTTAATAGTAAATCAGGGATTTCGCACTGATGTTGCCGAATCTTTGCTCTCTGAGCCAAGTGTTAGGGAAAGGATTGCGGATTCAATTTTGAAACTTGTTCTTGATGGAAATTATGTTGGAATTAACCTTGACTTTGAAGGTCCTTTCGTAAGCGTTAGGGATGGATATACAAAGTTTGTTGAGCTCGTTTGTGCAAAACTTCACAATTATGGAAAAATTGTAAGTGTTGATGTCGTCTCGAAAACAGAAGAAAAATTCACAGGTTGGGCTGGAGTTTATGATTATGCTGAGCTTGGAGAAGTTGTTGATTATTTTGTGATAATGGGATATGATTATTCTGGTCGACTTGATCCACCCGGACCAGTTGCACCAAAGTGGTGGGTTGAGGAAACAATAAAATTTGCTATTTCAAGCGGTGTGAAACCTAAAAAGATAATTCTTGGGATTCCATTTTATGGGCGATGGTGGAAGGGGAATGAACAGGGTAGAGGGATTTATTATCCGGAACTTAGGAGAGTGATTGCAAAGTATAATCTCAAGAAAAAATGGGATGGTAAAGCAAAAGCCCCATATTTTAAGTTCAAGGATGAAAACGGTGTTGAAAATATAATTTATTTTGAAGATGAAAGAAGTTTGTCTGAGAAGATATCGCTTGTGAACAAATATAATCTTGCCGGGATCGCTATATGGCGACTTGATGGCGAACCAGATGAATTTTGGAAAGTTATCGAAAGTTTAAGTTTCATAAAACCAAGATTTAAATTTTTACTCCAGCAAGCTCAGCGATAACCTTAAAAATGGCTGAATAATCTTCATTCTCATACCCCTTGGAAAGCGCCTGAATATAAAGCTCACGAATAACCGAAATGACCGGCAGAGAAATTTTCAAATCCATAGCTGACTCAAGGATGAGATTTACATCTTTCAATATATGTTTGACATAAAAGTTTGGCTCAAAGTTTCCATTTATTATCGTCCTTCCCTTGTTTTGATACATTGCTGAGTTAAGGGCGGAATTTTCAAGGATTTCCAAAACTGTTTCTTTTGAAACTCCAGATTTATCAGCAATGACAAAAGCCTGACTTAGAGCAACTATCATTGTTGCGATCATTGAATTCATCGCTAATTTTAATATCGTAGCTTTTTCAACAGAATCAAATTCCCAAACCTTTTTTCCGAGAACGCTGAAAATGTCTTTACATTTATCTATCACCGCTCTATCTCCACCCGCAAAAATTAACAAAGTCCCATCCGCAGCTTGTGACTTACTACCGAGCACAGGTGCGTGAATGAAATAAGCATTACGAGCCTTATAATCATTGTAAAGCTTTCTTGTAGTTATTGGTGAAATCGTGCTCATATCAACATGGATAAATCCGGGCTTCATGCTCTCGAAAATTCCACCCTTGCCATACACAATTTCCTCTACAGCTTTTGAATCAGCAAGCATTGAAATTGCAATTTCACAATTCCTTGCAACCTCAGCTGGCGATAAAGCTGGAACTACATTTGAGGCGCCAAGCTTTGAAATTTTTTCAGCAGTTCTGTTATAGACTACCAATTCATAACCATTCTGCAAAAGTCTTTTTGCCATCGCTTCACCCATTATCCCAAGTCCGATAAAACCAATTTTCTTCACTTTTACCCTCCAAATTTTATTTTACAAAAACCATAAATTTTGAAGAAACAAAATCCCCAGCAAAAATCGTATAAACATAAACCCCGCTTGCAAGTCCCTCGGCCTCAAAAACTGCGTAATGCAAACCTGAGCCTCTCTCTTCATCAAGAAGTGTTTTGACCTCACGCCCAAGTAAATCATAAACTTTAATAACAACTCGTCTTGGCTCAGGGAGATAATATCTCATGACCGTTGAAGTGTTAAATGGGTTGGGATAATTTTGACAAAGCTCAAATCTATCAAGTTTAATCTCTTCATCGGCAACTTGCGTTGGCGGATCAGCATTTACAACCTCACCAGCTCTTACAACAACAGTTCTTCTGTAAAGTCCGTTCAATGCAGTTATCGTATAAGTCCCGGGCTTAACCTCACCTATTGCGTAATTTTCTCGATAAATATCATCGCTTCCGATATAAGGATCGTTAAAATTATAAGTCAAAGCATAACTAAAAGTTGTATAGGGTGGTCTTGGTTTTGGATCGGGGCTTATATCAACTCGAGTTGAATTAGGAGCGTTGGGAATCTTGCCGTAAATAGCACCTGTTCCACTCATTGCAAACCAAAGTTCAGGATTTCGCCTCGTCCTGTAAGCATCATATCTTGGTGTTCCAAGTCGAATTTCAAAATGTAGATGTGGTCCCGTTGAATATCCGGTATTTCCAGAAATTGCAACAGGTTCACCGGCTTTAACACTGTCGCCCTGATTTTTCAACGGCCTTGAAAGATGCCCATAAAGCAAGTATAAATCCTTTCCTTCCCATTGCCCTTTAATAAAAATATAGTTTCCAGCTCCATTGGGCTCGTATCCACCAACTGTATCATACGGATTATATGCAACAAAATAGATCACCCCATCACAAGCTGAATAAACAGTGTCATACCTTACGAGAATATCAACACCGGTGTGAGCTCTATTTTGGGGATCACGGATATTTGGTTCACCATAGAGATATGAGCCATTAATTTGAATATGGTCAGGCACCGGGCGTTTCAATCTAAAGCTTTGAGAGTAAAGAAATTGCACAAGAATTAAAAAAAGTGGTAAAACTCTTAACACTTTTCAATCCTCGATTTTTTCAACTATATTTTTATCCAGAAAATCGGCGTATATGTTCTCAACCTCGGCTTTTGCAAGCGACATCTCGACAAGCTCATTCCATGTAAATTTTTTCTCAACCTCAAATATCTCTTCGAAATTTGCCCATGTCTCCGGATGTCTCCCAGTCAAAAAGCTACAACAATCATCATACGGCTGGCTTGAAATTTCATAAGTCCCAATCTCTCTCGCTTTTTGAATTATCTCCTCCTTATCAACCCCAATTAATGGTCTAAGGATTGGCAAGCTCGCAATCTGATTTATAACCCTTATATTTCTCAATGTTTGTGAAGCAACTTGCCCTAAGCTTTCACCGGTGACAAGCGCCTCTGCTTTCTCCTTTTCAGCTATGACCTCAGCAATTTTAACCATCAATCTTCGATACAAAATCGTCCTTAACCCAACAGGGGCATTTAAAACTATTATTCTCTGCGCCTCCGCTATCGGAACTATGTAAAGTCTCGAATAAAATTGATACTTGCTTAAAATCTTAACAATTTGCTTAACCTGTTCAATTGAATCATACGAAGTATATGGATAACTATGATAGTGAACGAATATAACTCTTGCACCTCGCTTCATCATCATATAAGACGCTATCGGCGAATCAAACCCAGCTGATAACAAAGCAACAACTTTACCGCTTGATCCAACTGGCAACCCGCCCGGACCTTTAAATCTATCTGCGTAAACATAGGCTTCCTTGTCAACGATTTCAATATGTACTGTGACTTCAGGATTTTTAAGATCAACTTTAACCTCGTGTCCCTCGTTTTTAAATTTTTCAAGAATGAAAGCGCCAACCTCATGGTTTACTTGAATAGAGTTCAAAGGAAATTTTTTATTCTGTCTTTTCGTCTTTACGCTAAAGGTTTTAAATTCCTTGTTTCGCAAAACCTTTAAACTTGCCTCACAAATTTTTTCAAGATCAAGCGAAGTAGCAACCCCAATCCCAAAATTAGTTAATCCGAAGACATCTCTTAACCTTGACTTAACAACCTCAACCTTTTCTGAATCTTCATAGCTAAATGGCAAAACAATTTTCAACCTTCCGTAACCACGCATCACCATATTTTGCTTGACGATATCCGAAAGCATAAAGGCGATGTTCGTCCTCAACTTCTTCTCAAAAATCTCTCTATTCTTTTGCTTCAATGCGACTTCATGATAATGACATATAACAACCGTCGAACCCATAAATAAAGCAACTTTGATTTTAAATCTAAAATAAATTAGCCCAACTAAGAATTAAAATCAAATAACAAAGTCTCGTGAAATATTTGACAAATTCAACCCCGTCCCGCGAGGTGACTGAACTTGACATTTGGATTTTATTTGCTTATATTTATATAGACATTTGTCTATATATCTATTTTTAATAACAAAGTCTAAGCACAATGGCTAAGGTAAAAATTTCAAAGGTTGCAAAAGCACTTGCGGATGAAACAAGATGTAAAATCTTTGAATTAATCGCCAAATCAAAGGAGATAAGTTGCAAGGAGATAACGGAAAAAGTTGGTTTGAAACAACCAACAATATCACACCATTTGAAAACTTTACAAGAAAGTGGAATAGTAAATGTGCGAAAAGAGGGACAATATCACTATTTCAGCGTAAATGAGCGAGCGCTTGAAGAATTTTCAAATTATATCACAAAATTTATAAGCAAAAGGTAAACTAAAATGCATATCAAAACAATTAAAACTCGTAGTGTCTACAGAGTTATTCCATCCATCGAAGTTTTCGACGGCGCCGGCGTAAGGTTAAGAAGATACATTGGCTCACCTTACTTGAACTATCTCGACCCTTTCCTTCTATTGGATGAATTTAAATCGGATGATCCTAATGACTATATAGCTGGTTTTCCACCCCATCCACACCGTGGGTTTCAAACACTTACATACATGATAAACGGAGAATTTGAACATAAAGATAGCACGGGAAGCACAGGAAAACTAACCTCCGGTGGACTGCAATGGATGAATGCTGGAAGCGGGGTTATACACTCAGAAATGCCCCTTATGAAGGAAGGTTTGCTATGGGGATATCAACTTTGGATTAATTTACCAGCGAAGGAAAAAATGAGCGACCCTTTCTACTACAACTTTAAAGCTATTGAACTGAACAAAGGTGATACGAAAATCAACCTTCTATCTGGAGCATTTGACGAAATAAAACAGAAAAGCTGGACTAGCTATCCAATTGTTTATCTTGATGTTAGGTTAACAAAAGGAAGCGACTTTAAATATGAAGTTTCAGAAACAATGAATGTTTTTTGCATTGTTTCCGAAGGTAAAATAAAATTTTCAGATGGAGCAGAGTTAAAACAGCATCAACTTGCCATTTTAACAAAGGGAAACTTGATTCAATTCGCAGCTCTTGAAGATTCGATTATTCTCATT
>NZ_CZVS01000084.1:0-457 GCF_001535985.1 Candidatus Kryptonium thompsonii
TCTTCCGCTTCTTTATTTCCAGGGTTTCTATCCGGATGATATTCCATCGCCAGTTTTCTATACGCCTTCTTTATCTCCTCAGTAGTCGCATTCCTTGGAACGCCAAGTATTTCGTAATAATCTTTCTTAGGCATTAGCCAACAAGTAAACTTAACTTTTGTTTCAGATTAAATTATTATTCCCCTTTCATCAAGAATTTGACTAGGGGGAATTTTACAACTTCAAATTCATTCCTGCCTGTGGTCATCACCAAAATTAAATTCGTTCCCTCGCTCTATTTTCTGATCGCTTTCCTCAGTTTTGCCCGTTTCCTTTAAACTTTCAACAGGGCTTGAAACTATCACCTTCGCATGGCGCAAAACTTTATCATAATACATATAACCACGCTCAACCTCATCAACAACGGTATCAGGTGGAACATCGTCTCGCGGAATTCTTAACAACGCCTCATGATAGT
>NZ_CZVS01000084.1:473-5407 GCF_001535985.1 Candidatus Kryptonium thompsonii
AAAGTTTAAAGAGATCACGGAAGCTTATCAAATTTTGAGCGATCCGGAAAAGCGAAAAAGATACGACATGTATGGTCATTCTGGGATAAGTGAGAGTGATTATATTCATTTCACAGATGTTCATGATATATTTGAAGTTTTCCGGGATATTTTTGATTCATTTGGTGGTGGATTTTTTGATGACTTCTTCGGGACGAGGACGCAAACGCGAAAAGTTCAAAAAGGAATACCTGGCTCGGATAGGAAGTTACGTTTAAAGTTAACACTTGAGGAGATTGCTACTGGAGTTAGAAAAAAATTGAAGATTAAGCATTTCAAGGTATGTGATGCATGTGGTGGAACGGGAGCGAAATCAAGGGGTGGATATGCTGTATGCCCTGTTTGCAATGGAACTGGTGAGGTAAAGCAAGTTCGTCGTGGGTTTTTCGGACAGATGGTCACGATTACTACATGTGCAAATTGCGGTGGTGAGGGCAAGGTTATAAAAGAACCGTGTAATGTGTGTGGTGGTGAAGGCAGAGTTTATGGAGAGAGTATGGTTGAAGTTGACATTCCGGCTGGTGTGAAAGAGGGAAACTATTTAACAATTCGGGGTTATGGGGATGCAGGGATAAGAGGTGGACCGTCTGGTGATTTGATCGTTGTGATTGAGGAAGAACCGCATCCACTTTTTGTGAGGAAGGGGAATGATATTTATTACACGCTTTTGATAAGCTTCCCCGAAGCGGTGCTCGGCTCCGAAGTTGAGGTGCCGTATATCAATGGAAGTACTATAAAACTTAAAATAGAACCCGGGACATCATCGGGGAAAGAGATAAAACTTAAAGGCAAGGGATTACCTTCGGTCGATAAAAATTCAAGGGGTGATTTTATCGTTAAAGTTGATATATGGGTTCCCGATAAGGTTACGGAAGCTGAGAAAGAACTACTCCAGAAACTTTTGAAGGAAGGTAAGAATATAAAACCTAACGCTGATAAGAAGCGCAATTAATTAATTTTGCAAAGAAGCCCTTGAACTCCGAAAGTTCAAGGGCTTTTTAATTCCTACTACTTTAACAAACCAAGACGACGATATTTTTCGAGATATTTCTCGTAAAGTTTGGTCTGCCTGTTGGTTAAATCAACTTTTCTTCCCTGAATAAATTCATAAACAACTTGTGTGGGAATTTCAAGCGGGTCTCCAGTTGTGACGATAAGCGTTGCATCTTTCCCAGGTTCAATTGAACCAACTTTATCTGCAACTCCAAGTATTTCGGCTGGATAGATTGCTATGGCTTTAAGAGCTTCGTCCTTTGGCAGACCAAATGCAGCACAAGTTGCAGCTTGATATGGAAGATTTCGTTCATTATAGTATCCTCCTTCTCCACCGATGCAGAACTTAACACCTGCTTTGTAAAGTTTGTATGCTACAGTAAATGGCTCATCATATTCAGAATCTCTGGTAGATGGCAAGCGGTGAATGTTCGTTAGTATCACTGGTATATTTTTATTTTTTAGAACATCGGCAACCTTCCAAGCATCACTTCCGCCGACGATGACGATTTTAACTTTCTCACTTTCAGCCCATTCGATTGCTGACAAAATTTCTTTTGATGAATTAGCGTGGACAAAGACGGGAACTTTTCCTTCAAGCACAGGTATCATCGCTTCATACTTTAAATCGGTTTCATGGTAAGGTATTCCTTTTTGAGCTTCGGATTCTTTTGCTTTTTTGTAGGCTCTTGCTTTTTGAAATGTTTCACGAATTAATTGAAGTCTTCTTTCCGTCTCTTTCTTTAGTTCCTCAGGGCTTTGTCTTGAAAATCTAACCGTTGAAGGTGGTATCATCCTTGGCCAGTAAATGTGAAGTCCAACTGGGGCTTTTAAGGTCATTTCTTCCCAGGTCCAACCATCGAGCATCATAAGTGCAGATTGACCAGCTATAAGTTCACCTGTTGGAACAACTAAGACCGTTGTGATGCCATTTGCTCGCGTTACGGGAGGATGTTCGCTATCAGGATTAAATGCAACTTCGGCGCGGACATTTGGATTTATTAGACCAACTTCTGTAACATCACGAGTTGCTCTAACAGCGCCAATCTCTATTAAACCAACTGTTGTGAAAGCGTTGATCAAACCCGGATAAACATGTTTTCCGCTTATGTTGATTATCTCAGCGTCCTTTGGAATGTTAACATTTTTTCCAACGGCTATAATTTTACCCTTGTCAAATAAAACTACACCATTTTCAATGGTGCCTTGTGTAATTGTGTGGATTGTTCCACCGACGAGGGCGATCGGTTTATTTTGAGGTTTGCCTGGAATTATATCTGAAGCTATCAAATTCAAGGTAAACACAAATATTAAAGCATAAGTGAGAATAAACTTTATCTTCATTTTAAACCTCCTTCTTTAGTTTTACTGTGTTGCAAGTTGTGGTTGTTGTCTTGTCGATGATTTTACCTCAAGAATTTTTTGAATTATAAATGCCCTTTGCTTTTTTATGAATCCCCTCATCATCAAATCTTCATTTCTATCAAAATATTTTCTCCCCTCAATCCATGTCTGTTCACAGATTGTATATGTTGAAAGCGGATTTCCACTCCAAATTACGAAGTCGGCGTGTTTCCCAGGTTCAAGTGAGCCAACATATTTATCAATTCGCAGTTGTTTGGCTGGATTTATTGTAACAAGTTTTAATGCTTCCTCTTCTGTCAGACCACCGTATTTAACAGCCTTAGCAGCCTCAAGATTTAACCTTCTGGCGAGTTCATCACTGTCGGAGTTGAAAGATGTGATCACGCCAACTTTTTCCATCAAAGTTCCATTGTGGGGAATTGCGTCGTAAACCTCAAATTTATAAGCCCACCAATCGCTAAATGTTGACGCACCTGCTCCGTGTTTTGCAATTGCTTCAGCTATTTTATATCCCTCAAGCACATGTTGTAATGTTGCAATTCTAAATCCAAAATCCTCAGCGACCCTTAAAAGCATAAGAATTTCATCTTGTCTATAAGAGTGCGCGTGAACAAGACGCTGACCTTTTAAGATTTCAAGTAGCGCCTCAAGTTGGAGATCCCTTCTTGGTGGAATTAAAATTTTCTTTTTGCTTTCTTCCCTATAAGTGTTCCATGCTTTTTCATAATCAAGGGCAGATTTAAAGGCATCCCTTATAATTTGTTCAACTCCCATTCTTGTTTGCGGGTATCTTGTGGTGTATCTGTCACCCCAGTTACTCTGCTTAACATTTTCGCCAAGTGCAAATTTAATTCCAGCGGGTGCTTCTTTAAATATCAACTCATCAGCTAATAAACCCCACCTATATTTTATAACCGCATTCTGTCCACCTATCGGGTTAGCTGAACCATGTAAAATATTAGCAGCGGTGACCCCACCCGCGAGCTGTCGGTATATGTTAATATCATCACTATTTATAACATCTTGAATCCTAACTTCGGCTGTTATAGCTTGCGTTGACTCGTTAACTCCGCCCGATATCGCTGTGTGGGAGTGAGCGTCAATTATGCCAGGGGTTACATGTTTTCCTGTTGCATCAATTACAACAGCGCCTTTTGGTGGCTCAATGTTTTTTCCAATTTTTTCAATTATACCACGGCGTATGAGCATATCTGCGTTTTCAAGTTTACCGAGATTTGAGCATGTCCATATCGTTGCATTTTTGACCAAAACATATTCGGGTTGTTCAGGTTGTTTGGCAAAACCAAATGCTCCATCAGGGTAGACAACAGGTAAAGGTTCAAATTTAACTTTTTTAACTCTTTGCGGCGTTTCATCTCTTGGTTCTGAAATTTTAACAGCGCTAAATGTTAATCTTTCACCACTCAAAAGTTCTGCATAACCTTCGATTTTATCTTTCTTTACAAAGGCTGAAATCCTTACCACTCCGCTTATCCCAACCGAATCACCATTGAAAGCAAGAGTTAAGTTGTTATCAAGTAAACTTACCGTAATAAGATTAACTGATTTATCATTCTTTTTAATCCTACCTCTTAAGCTTTTCAATTGACCTGTTATGCTGAGATTTAGAGTGTCTTTATTCAAATATGCCTTCCATTCTCCCCTTGGATCAAATTCGGGTAATCCCTCAACATCATATTTTTTGCCATCGATCCATACTTGTAATATTTTTGCGCCATCTTCAAATATATTTTTATTCGTAACTACGAAATTTGCCATTTTACCTGGTTCTATTGAGCCAAGTAATTTATCAACCCCGATAAGTTTTGCAGGTGTAATTGTCAAAGCCGAAAGCGCAACATCTTGTGGCAAGCCTCTTTCAACTGCTTCTCGAACTTTTTGTAAAAACTCCGATGTATTTTCAAGCCGATATGTTGTAAACGCGAATGTTATACCTGCTTCATACAATCTTTTCGGGTTTTCTGGAGCATTATACCAATGTTTTAGGGTTCTAAGGTCGATGTTATCCGCGTCGTCTGGGTTTTCAACATCTGGTGGCTTTGGAAAGTTAACGGGCAATATAACTGGGAAACCTGTATTTTTTATAGCTTCCGCTCTTCGATATTCATAGCCACTTCCGATCATCGCTGCGTTAAGTGAAAATTCCTTTGCAATTTTTGCACATCTTAAAAAGTCAAGCTCATCGTTTGTTTCAAAAGTAACTAATTCACCTTTTAACGCACCTTGCAAAGCTTCAAGCGAAGAATTTACCTCTGGTCGTTGAAGTGATGGATTTTTATAGAACGCATCCCACGCAGATGCATACCATTGTGCATCGAGAAATGTTTGGCGAATTAAAGCGATGTTCCCCATCAAAGAGTTCGGATAGATATCTCTGCCGAAACCAAGAACAAAGGCAATATGATGGGCAACTTGGGGTTTGATTGCGACATTATTTGGTGATTTGTCATCTGCAAGTGTAACAAGAACACTTTTACCTTTGAAAATACATCGGAGTTTTTACAAAAAGTTCGAGA
>NZ_CZVS01000085.1:0-52134 GCF_001535985.1 Candidatus Kryptonium thompsonii
ACATTATCTACAATGCTGGTTGAAATTATAGCTGGTTGGATCTATAATTCTATGGCACTGTTCGCTGATGGATGGCATATGAGCACACATGCGACTGCGTTAAGCATTTCTTTAGTTGCATACGTTCTTGCGAGAAAATATGCGAATGATAAAAAATTTACCTTCGGCACTTGGAAACTCGAAATATTGGGAGCTTATACAAGCGCAATCCTTTTGGGAGTGGTCGGTTTATTCGTTTTAGGGGTATCAATCGAGCGAATTTTCAAGCCAATGGAAATAAGCTATGATTATGCATTGATGGTTGCAACTGTTGGTTTAATTGTGAATATAGTCAGCGCATTAATATTGCAATATGGTCATGGACACCACCGTCATAATGACCAAGAACATCACCATCATCATGAAAAAGACCTTAATCTACAATCAGCATAACTTCATGTCATTGCGGATGCCTTGACATCTGTATTTGCCATTATAGCACTACTTGGAGCGAAATATTATCACTGGAACTGGCTTGACCCATTTGTTGGAATAATTGCTTCATTCTTAATATTTAGATGGACATTTATGCTTCTCAAGGATACTTCTGTTATTTTATTAGATAGGGGAATGGATCCTATGCTCTCTAAAAAAATAACAGAAATAATAGAATCTGATGGCGATAGTAAAATTAGTGATTTGCATCTTTGGAGGGTTGCTCAGAACAAATATGCTTGTATTTTAAGTATTGTTGCAAAAAATCCCTATCCAACAAATGCTTATAAAAATAGATTGAAAGGGATCAAGGAATTAGCTCATATAACTATAGAGATAGAGCACTGCGATGAGCAACAGGTCCCGACAACTCTTAACACATTGTAAATGCTAACTTACTCTGTTTAGTTTTTAATATCCCAGCGTCAGGATTGAGGGATAGGGTGGGCATTGAGTTGGTCTGGAATTTAAACTTTAATTTGCTTTTTACGGATTTATTTTCTACACTGCGAGCGTGGATAAAGTTGGCGAAGTAACGCAGTTATCCATGAACTAAAAACAAAATTAAATAAAAGGAGGATTTGGTCATGAAACGCGGATCACAAAAACTTGGCTATATATTTTTGCTGCTGCTTGCCACTTTGGTTGGCGTTCTATGGGTTGGATACGCCCAGCAAGCCAAGGAGGGACCGAATGATGCAGATGCGCTTAAGGATGTCAAGACGCTGAAGATTGTCTATGACATCAGCGCCATCAGTGAGCCAAAGATGCTGGTTTTGTACCTTAAGGCAATCGTTGATGCGCGCGATCGAGCGATAGCAGCAAAGGTGAAACCGGATCTGGTACTCACCTTTCGTGGCCCTGCACTCAAGCTCATTCAGAAGTCCGGTGCCGACGCTCCAGAGGAACAGAAACAAATTGCAGAACTGGTGGCTGACCTGAAGAAGGGAGGTGCAAAGATAGAAGCTTGCTATTTTGCAGTCCAAGTGCTCAATCTTGACCCCAAGAGCTTTCTCCCTGAGGTGAAGGTTGTAGCCAACACATTCAACTCGCTTGGGGGCTACCAGGCGAAGGGCTACGGCATCATTCCCGTGCCGTGAATCCGGCTTGCCTAACAACCGCCTGCAATAAACGACGCTAAAGCTCCATCGCAAACCAAAGTGTTAACCCGGTTGTTACAATCAAGCTGAGGTTGTTAAAGTTTTCACCATCTGCCTTTGGCGGAGCTTACATGCTCCGCCTTCTGCTATTATAGCTTCACCTCAAAACCAACCCCAACCTCAAAATCACCAACTATTGCGAAATTTGAACCTCGACAAGCAAATTTTTTGTAGGGATCGATTAAAAAAGATCAAAACTCTTACACAGAACGATAAACCTAAAAATTATATCCCATATGCAATGGCAATTTATGCATTTATCACTAAAGATAAGTTGAGAAAAATTTGACATTAGTATTTTTCATAGTAAATTATTTCTGAACCATAATGTCCTTTCAAAACAACGATTGGGAGGGAGAGATGAAAGTCACAGACCTTGTCTGTAAGATGACAATAGAAGACAGTGGAGCCGTTGCCACATCAACATATAAAGGCGTTACCTATTACTTCTGCTCAACACATTGCAAGAATAAGTTTGATAGCAACCCAGATGTTTTTCTTGTGGGAAAGGCTCCAGAGCCTTTAAAAACGGGTGTAATTTACACCTGCCCTATGCACCCTGAGATAAAACAAGAAGAGCCAGGCTCCTGCCCGAAATGTGGAATGGCACTTGAACCTGTAACTCCTCTCGCTAGTAGTAAGACCAAATGGACATGCCCAATGCATCCTGAAATTGTTGGGGATTCCCCTGGAAGTTGCCCCATCTGCGGAATGACACTTGAACCGAGGACAATTTCCATGGAAGAAGAGGAAAATCCTGAACTAATTGATATGACAAGACGATTTAAGGTTGGTGTGATTCTCACAATCCCGTTAATCTTTATTGCTATGAGCGATTATATTCCTTTGCTTCCACTAAGAACACTCCTTCCTCATGAACTCCTAAAATGGATAGAACTCTTCCTCGCAACACCTGTCGTTCTGTGGGCTGGATGGCCATTCTTTGTGCGATTCTGGCAATCTATTATAAACCGCAACCTTAACATGTTCACATTGATAGGACTCGGCGTAAGTGTAGCCTACATTTATAGTGTTGTCGCATCGCTTCTCCCCGATATATTCCCAGCCTCCTTTAGGAAGAATGGTGAAGTCGGCGTATATTTTGAAGCTGCAGCAGTTATCGTGACTCTCGTGCTTCTGGGCCAGGTTCTTGAACTGAAGGCAAGAAGTAAAACAGGCGCTGCAATCAAGATGCTCCTTGGACTTGCACCAAAGACAGCACGAAGGATAAGAGACAGTATAGAAGAGGATATCCCAATTGAGTATGTAAAGATAGGGGACTTGCTTCGTGTTCGCCCGGGAGAGAAAATACCTGTTGATGGAATTGTCGTTGAAGGGGCAAGCTCCGTTGATGAATCAATGGTTACTGGAGAACCTATCCCGGTTGAGAAACAAAAGGGGGATCGGGTGATTGGTGCAACTATAAATGGGACAGGTATGTTGATAATAAGGGCTGAAAAGGTTGGAGCAGATACTCTGCTTTCACAAATTGTTCGTATGGTTGCAGAGGCGCAGAGAAGCAAAGCACCTATACAGAAATTAGCGGATGTCGTGGCAGCCTACTTTGTCCAAATAGTCGTTGCTGTAGCAATTTTAACATTTATCGTTTGGGCATGGTTTGGACCTGAACCTAAAATAGCACATGCAATCATCAATGCAGTAGCTGTATTAATCATTGCCTGCCCCTGTGCACTCGGACTTGCAACACCAATGTCTATAATGGTTGCAATGGGGAAGGGTGCTTTAGCAGGGGTGTTATTTAAAAATGCGGAGGTCATAGAGTTAATGAGAAAGATAGATACACTCGTTGTTGATAAGACGGGGACTCTTACTGTTGGCAAGCCGAGACTTGTGAAGATAGTTTCATTTCATGGGTTTGATGAAGAAAGAATACTTTATTTTTCAGCGAGCCTTGAACGGGGAAGTGAACATCCCCTTGCGGAGGCAATTGTAAAGGCTGCTGAGGAAAGAGGTGTAAAGCTCAATGATGTTAAGAATTTTAAATCCATCACAGGTAAAGGTGTGACAGGTAGAATTGATGGACATGAAGTTACACTTGGAAACAAAAAACTCCTTGATGATATGGGTATTGACCCTGCTGAAGTCTTAACAAAAGCTGATGAGATGCGCGCCGAGGGGCAAACGGTGATGTTTGTTGCTGTTGATGGTAAGGTGATTGGACTTCTTGGCGTTGCAGACCCGATAAAAGAATCTACCCCAGAGGCAATTGATGCGCTCCATAAAGAAGGCATACGTATAGTTATGCTTACAGGGGACAACCGCATTACGGCAGAGGCGGTGGCAAGGAAACTCAATATCGATGAGGTGATTGCAGAGGTTTTGCCTGACCAAAAATCTGAAGTTGTTAAAAAACTTCAAAGAGAAGGACGAATTGTTGCAATGGCTGGGGATGGCATTAATGATGCGCCAGCATTAGCCCAAGCTCATGTAGGCATAGCAATGGGAACTGGCACAGATGTAGCCATGGAAAGCGCAGGCATAACACTTGTAAAGGGTGACCTCAGGGGAATTGTCAGGGCAAGGAGACTCAGTAAGGCAACGATGCGAAATATAAAACAGAACCTCTTTTGGGCTTTTATCTATAATACCCTTGGAGTCCCAATTGCTGCAGGTGTTCTTTACCCGTTCTTTGGAATACTTCTAAGCCCTGTATTTGCAGCCGCTGCTATGAGCTTCAGCTCTGTATCAGTTGTGGCGAATTCCTTGAGGCTGAGAAAAGTGAAAATATAAACAGTCGAAAATAATCAACTGCAGTATGCTTTTGCAGGATGCACATTTTTCTTCCTGAAAAAGAAACTAGATAAATCAATTATTTTCTTTTGAAGATATAATCAATTTCCATCTCAACTTCGCCGTTAGCTATGTCTACTTCATGGCCGGTGATTTCGTCAGCAGAGACCCATTTTAAAGTTAAGTCTTCAGCTGATGGTTTTCCCTCATTTAAACCTTCCCAATGAAAGACGAGAGTATTATCATCTTTCCAATTACCTGCGTGGTCATGGACCGCTGCTGTCGTAGTAATGGAGTAAAGGTGAACCTTTTTCTCCCAGCGCTGATAACCCCAAAGATCCTGTTCTACATATTTGCCCAAACCTTCAACATCAAGGTCCATCTCAGTGCGAACCCCAAAGCCATCAACTATCTCTTGGGCTTTCAGTTTTCCCTTACCCCTAAGGATTGCGCCATCAACCAATTTAACAGTCATTTCAACATCCCATGTTCCAACAAGTTTATCGATAAGCATGGTTAACTCCTGTGGTTGTTTTTCTGGACCCATATTGTTATTACCTCCCTATCTTTATTTATTAAATATTTGGTGTTGCAATGTAACGAAAGTTTTTATTAGTAACAAATTGAGCAAGGTGATAAACATTATTATGAATAAAATTGCGGGAAAACCTTTGATCGCCCTGAAGAAACACGTCGTCCATTTGAAAAAGGTAAAATTGAAGTTATTACTATCAGCGGATTGACTTCCTATCGCAAAACCTTTGAGCCCAGCTGACAATGGTCAAAGCATGTTAATCCTATCGTTGGTAGAGAAAGTTGCGAGAAATTCCATGTTAAGATCTTTCTTAAGGGCCATCAACGCATACTTGTGATTTTCCTTGTAAACTACCATCTGCTAAAAGCTTGAAACCACCCTTTTAGCCGGTGCAAACATCAACCAGCAAGGGGGAACCCTTACCTTTTAACCCCCAAGAGATTAAAAATATAAAGTTAAAGAAGCAAGCTTTAAACCACCCCCAAATTCCCAACCCTTGACAAGCAAAATTTTTTCTGATATATTGTTTTATGTAGGACGAACCAAAATTCGCTCTAAAGATGATAAAAGAGAAATTAGAACTTGCTCAAAACTCATCATCATTGAATGGAGTGTGAATGTACTACAAAGTTTGCCTTGCAAGCATTTCACGAAATGCCCCTACTTTACCAACACCATCTTCTTAACACCCACATATTTACCAGCCTCTAACCTGTAAAAATATACCCCGCTTGACAAACCACTACCATTAAACCTAACACGATACCTTCCAACCTCTAACCTATCATCAAGAATTGTCTTAACCTTCCTACCCAAAACATCATATACCTCAAGCTTAACATCTGTAACCTCAGGTATGTCAAACTCAATCACAGTCTCTAAATTGAAGGGATTCGGATAATTTTGATAAAGCGAAAATTCCCTCGGTATTATTTTCTCTTCTTTCTCGCCTTCCCCCTCACCACCACGATATACTCCTAATCCTCCTTCATATGTTCCAATCCATCTGTTACCCGCAGAATCTATAGCTATCGCAAGAACATAATCACCCGGTAGACCTGAATTTGAAGTATTATAGACAGTCCAGTTTACCCCATCAAACTTTGCTAATCCTCCCCACCATGTCCCAATCCATTTGTTACCCTGTTTGTCTATCGCTACCACAGTAACATCGTCGCTTGGCAAACCTGAATTTGAAGTATTATAAACAGTCCAATTTACGCCATCGAACTTCACCAATCCTTTGTTTGTCCCAATCCATTTGTTCCCCCATCTATCTATTGCTATTGCTCGAATAACATTACTTGGCAAACCAGAATTTGAAGTATTATAAACTCTCCACCTTACTCCGTCAAACCTTGCTAATCCCCATGCTGTCCCGATCCACTTGTTTCCATAAGAATCTACAGCTATCGCCTCAACCCAATCATCTGGCAGGCCCGAATTTGATGTATTATAAACAGTCCAGTTTACACCATCAAACTTTGCTAATCCTCTTCCTTTTATTTCCAAACCTCCCCGAGTTCCAATCCATTTATTTCCTTGCTTATCTATTGCTATTGCTGAAACATAATTACTTGGCAGACCTGAATTTGATGTTTTATAAACTGTCCAATTTAGGCCATCAAACTTTACTAATCCTCCTCCATTTGTCCCAATCCATTTGTTACCTTCTTCATCTATCGCTATCACAGTAACAACATCATCGGGCATACCCGAATTTGAAGTATTATAAACAATCCAATTCACGCCATCAAATTTCACTAATCCTCCCCACAATGTTCCAATCCACTTGTTACCCTCTGAATCTATCGCTATCGCAGAAATAGTATTATATTGATTTGGCAGACCCGAATTTGAAGTGTTATAAATAGTCCAACTTACACCATCAAACTTTGCTAATCCTCCTCCCCAAGTCCCAATCCATTTGTTTCCCTGAGAATCTATCGCTATTGCATTAACCCAATCATCTGGTAGACCTGAATTTGAAGTTTTATAAACAGTCCAATTCACTCCATCAAACCTTGCTAATCCCCATGCTGTCCCGATCCATTTGTTACCTTGTGAATCTATCGCTATCGCGTAAATGATGCTACTCGGCAGACCCGAATTCGAAATTTTATAAACAGTCCAATTTACACCATCAAACTTTGCTAATCCCCCATTTGTCCCAATCCATTTGTTTCCCTGTTCATCTATCGCGATCGCAGTAACCCAATTGTTTGGCAGACCCGAGTTTGAAGTATTATAAACTGTCCAATTTACGCCGTCAAACTTTGCTAAGCCTCCACTTGTTCCAAACCATTTGTTTCCCTCCCTATCTATTGCGATTGCATTAACACGATTATCCGGTAAACCTGAATAAACAGTCCAATTTACGCCGTCAAACTTCGCTAATCCTCCCCACCATGTCCCAATCCATTTATTCCCCTGTGAATCTATTGCTATTGCACGAACATAAAGATATGGTAGACCTGAATTTGATGTGTTATAGACAGTCCAATTTGTTCCATCAAACTTTGCTAGTCCTCTATCTGTCCCAATCCATTTATTTCCTTGTGAATCTATTGCTATCACCCGAACATAATTATTCGGCAGGCCTGAATTTCCCCTGTTATAATTAACCTTCTCACCTGTAAGCATGTTTAACTTGACTAAACCTCCTGTAGTGCCAATCCAAATATAATCGCCTTCAATTGCAAGCGAAAAGATGTAATTACCTGCAGTATAGTTAATCCATTCTGGATTTTGCGAAAATGAGAAATTGAAGGCTAAAAGAATGAAGAAAGGAAGTAATAAAATTTCCCTCCTCATAGCCGTTCTTCTTCTTAATTTAATTCCTTCTAAAATTTAAAAACTAATCCCACTTTTATCAAGTAGGCTTTAAAAAATTGAGTGAAGATCTCGGCAAAGATATTACTGCATTAGTTTGTGCAAAATTTAATAATCAAGAATGTCAATGGGGGTTAGCAAGTTTTTGAGCAATTGAATGTACTCTCAATTTTATAGCTTCATCCTCTGGGTTACGCTCAAGTATGAGTTTGTAGCAACTAAGAGCATCATAGAAATTGCCTTCACCAATGTACGAAAGCACCAAAACTTTAAGGGCGCTCTCAAAAAATGGGGAATTCCGTCGGTTTAAAAAATCAACCAAAACTTTGATAGACTCATCAAACCTTTTCAACCCAGCGAGACATGTTCCAAGGTTGTAGCGTATCTCGTCATCATCTTTAAATTTAAGCGCGTTTCTTAAGCTTTCAACGGCATTTTCAAGTTCACCTTCAACTTGATAAATCCCTGAAAGAATCTTAAAAACATGAAATGATGGCTTTAATTTTGAAATATATTTTATAACTTGCGTCACATTTTTATTCCCCTCTTTATATTCTTCAACAAGGAAATTTAAAAATGCTTCATAAAGTTTCTCATTTGGCAGAATTTCAGCAAGGTTTTCGTTTAATTTGTGATAATTCCCAAGTTTAAAGTAGCATATAGCTAATTTGAAGTGAATATCTCCAGGCTCGATGAAGGCTTCAATAGTAAGGTCGGAAGGTTTCCCCTTTAAAATGCTGTGAAGATTTTTCAGTGCTTTTTCAAAAAAATTTTTAGCAAGGATGAAATTTGAATCTTTCAAGTGCACGAGCCCGCCATGATAATATGAGCTTACTTGAACTGGTGCAAGTTTTATTGATTCAGTGAACCAATTGAGCGCTTGGGATGAATTACCCCTTTTGAATTCATAATTTCCAAAGATGTTGTATATAAATGCGCGCAGTGAATCATTAATGTTTGATTTCTCGCGCGGAATTGAAATTGCTTTTTTAAGATATTTAATACCTTCCTCTTGTTCTCCAATTAAAGTTTTCGTTATGCCAATATGGTAACAGGTATGTGCATCATCTGGGTTTTCTTCGAGTTCCTCAAGTAAAATCCGTAAATTTCTTTCATATTTTTTTCGCATTGTTTCATCGTCCTGACTGTATCCAAGGTGCGTGATTGTAATGTCTGTTTTAGCAAGTTTTCCGCCAAGTTTTAAAATTGAGGAGGAAATCTGTTCGTGAATTTTTCGCTCAAACTTTACACCGTCTATTTTTCTAAATAACCTTGGATATTCAGTGACATAGAGTTCACCGTTTTTATCTGTGCTGATTATTCTAACATAGAGACCATCAAAATTTAAGTTGAGATATTTTTTAATTTTCATCTCCTGTCCCGGATTTAACCTTTCATCGGCATCAAGGATCAGAATCCAATCACCCGTTGCATGCTTTATCGATTCATTTCTTGCCAGTGAAAAATCATTTTTCCATTCAAAGTGGTAAACTTTTGCGTTGTAAGAATTGGCAATTTCAATTGTCTTATCTGTCGATCCAGTATCAACAATTATTATTTCGTCAACAATATTTTTCACGCTTTCAAGACATCCCGCGAGGAATTTTTCTTCATTTTTAACGATCATGCAAAGTGAGAGTTTGGGCATTTTGAGCTTTATCATTTGTTTTTATTAATGGAATAAAAATTTCGTTATGCTTTGGTTTCTTTTTCTGAAGGAAAATTTCAGTTGGGGTTGAACCCCATTTTTCAACGAAGATTTTTTCATTTCGTTTAAGAAGATGAACATACTTTTCTCTTCCGTTTGCGGTGAAGCTTTTTGAACCAAAGTGATGTATGAAAACATCTTTAGCAATCACTACCTTAAACCCCGCAAGGACCGCCCTAAGGCAGAAATCATCATCCTCGAAGTTTCCAGGTGAAAATCTCTCGTCAAATCCTCCAATTGTTTCAATTACATTTCGTTTTATGAGCATACATAACCCTGCAACCCTTGGAAATATGATCTTTTGACCTTTGTTTTTGTGATATAAATCTTCTGAAAATTTTAAAAGCGAAATTTCATCAACTTCTCCTTCTTTCAAGTAAAATTTTTCAACGCCATCAAGTTTCTGTAAACCACTAACATAGTTGCTCATCGGAGCTACTATGCCAATTGTTGGGTCATCGATAATGTGATCAATCAAGCGTTCAATCCATTTATCTGTAACTACGACATCGTTATTTAAAACAACGATATATTCCCCTCTTGATAGAGCGATACCTTGATTTACAGCTTTGGGAAATCCGTAATTTTGCGGGTTGGCTATAACCTTAACAACTTCACCAGCGGTTGCGCTAAGCGATGATAAATAATCCTTTGTTTCATCAGTTGACGCGTTATCAACAACGATGATTTCATAGGGAACATTTGTGAACTTTTGAATGCTCTCGATCGCGAGCTTTGTGTACTTAATTTGGTTGAAAACGGGGATGATTATTGAAACGAGTGGAAGATGATTTCCTTTTGCATTGTTTAGCTGAATTATTCCAAATTTAGCTCTCTTGTTTTCAGGTTCTACCTCAAGAACTTTTTTATAGAAAAATTCGGCATTTTGACCATCGCCCAATTCTAAACAAATGTCCGCGATATTTAAAAGTGTTTCAACGTCATCAGGCTTTATTTTTAAAACCTCATGATAGGCGGAAAGCGCCCGCTCAAGTTCCCCTCGCTCAATAAATATATCAGCAAGATTCTTCTTAGCTGTTATGTTATTTTTATCATAGTAAGTTGATTTTCTTAGGTGAAAAATTGCCATGTTAACATCATTAATATTGTATTTCAATATCGCAATATCGTTATGAATTTGTGAGAGAAGTGAGCTAAACAAGTTTAATTTTTTCACTTCTTCCCTTGCCTCATTGTCTTTACCCTGATAAGCTAATGACCTAATGTTATGATAAGACCTTGAAATCTCTTTTATCGCATATCTCAGGGCAAGATAAAAATATCTTTCTGAAAGAGTTAAATTATTTTCGGAATACATCATTCTTGCAAATTGAAGCAAAGAGTCGGTTGTAAATTCAGATTCGGAATCAAGCGAGAAAAATTTTCTGCCTTTCCAATTTTTAGGGCTATCATCCCCATATACTGCTCTTTTTACAGCTTCAAGGTAGCTATGTCCGAACTTCAGGTCTGGTTCAAGATGATTGCTTTCTCCCCATTCGTTCCACGCATTTATGAAAACAATTCTATGTTCTGGCTTTCTATTTTGAACTCTTTCTATCTCAACTTTCAACCACTTTTCGAATATCTCAGGTGATGAATTTACCAAAATGTAAGGTTTGAGTCGTTTTCTTCTGGGAGTGTTATCCCAAGATGGGGTAACACATACAAATGCATTCGGAGATTGGTCCATAAACTCTTTGTTTATATCCGACATTAAATTGGCAACCTCAGCGTAATCAAATATAAGGCTAATTTTATCTAACGGAATCCCACTGGCTTTTAGGTAGGAAGTTGTAATTATGCTAAAAAATGGTTGAAATACAAGCTCACCATCAAATCCAACTTTTTTCCAATTTGAAATGCTATCTGCTGAACACTTTATTGAAATTAAGAATAAATCAAATCCGTTGTTCTTCGCAAGGCGTCTCCAAAGCTCGATCATATTCTCAATATCAGGAATCTGCCCCGGACGATATATCAAGAAAACTGGTTTACCTTCAATTTTAAAATATCTCTCATCCTTAAAAAATTTGAGCAACCAATTAAAGTGTTCAATATGATCCTTTGTTCCACCGTAGGTTTGTCTCATGATAATTTCATTATCAAGACCATCCCATCTTCTCGTCCAGTTTTCGTTTGCCCAAGCAAGACAGAAGGGGAATTGAGGCTTACCCGATTCTAATATCTCAAGCAGTGGTCTTTCAAGTAATAACTTTCCATCGAACCAGTAATGCCAATAACAAAATGCATCTATTCCATATTCTTTCGCAAGATCTGCTTGTAGCTCCCTTACTTCGGGAACTCTCAAGTCATAAAATCCAGTGTCGGCCGGGATATGAGGTTGATAATGCCCAGGGAAAAGAGGTTTTGATGTTGCAACCATTCTCCACTCAGTGAACCCTTTTCCCCACCATCTGTCATTTTCTGGAATTGGATGAAATTGAGGGAGGAAAAAAGCAATAACCTTTGCCTTTTTCTCTTTTTTCACTTTGCCAAGTTCTGCGCTGATCTTTTCAGTTTCATTTTCCTCAATTTTTCTCTTTTCAAGTTTACTTATAAATTCATCAACCGCATTTATAACTTCTTCAACGGGAATTTCTGATGCAGGTCCAAAATCATTGTAGATCAACTTTGCATTTATCCCGTTTGCGTAATTTCCTGTAAACGGTATATATCTTTTGAAATTCCGGTAATGTCCAAGTAATACTATCCCAGGTGTTTCAACAGCATTTGCGATATGAGCTGGTCCACTGTCAACACCTACAAACAACAACGAGCGACGTATAACCTCAGCTGTTTCAAGTATCGTTGTTTTACCGCATAGATTTATAAAGTTTAGGTTATATCTCTGAAGCGTGGACTCAGTTCCAACTTCTATGATGGGAAGTTTATACTTTTTTGAAATATGCTCAGCAAGTTTAGCCCAATTTTTATCAAGCCAATCTTTTGATTTCTCATTTGAAGAGCAATGGAAGACGATGTATTTTGAGGGCAAGTTTAATGAATCAACCCTGTCTTTTGCTTGTTTGGTTATATATACCTTTGGTTTCCCATCGATAGAAGGAAGCCCAGCTGAACGGGAAAAAGCAGAGAGCAAACTACCAAAATTAAAATAATTTTCCCCTGTTACTGCGACTTTTCCATTGATGTTGTTGAGTGGGACATTGCAGATAGGGCAAATTCTATTGTGAATATGGAGATCGATCGTTTTGTCAAAAATACCGTTTTCCTTAAGTTCGATCCATTCAGTTAAGCAATTTACAACGATGGTTTCATCTATGTATGGATTGGACTCAATTAGTTCTTTATATTCCTCTCTGACGCACCAAGCAATATGTGCATCAGGGTATTCTGCTCTTAAATATCGTGAGATGGGCTCACATGCGATAATATCTCCCATATGTTCAACTAAACCAACTCCAATTTTTAAGGGCTTGATAGAGTTTTTAAATGAGGACTCATAATCAGTAAACTTTAACTTTATTTCATCTACATTTATTTTACGCCTTGCCACCACAATCATATCTTCCCGTATAATTCCTGGCAAAACTTCAACGATATCAAGTCCTGCCCTGTCAAAAAGTAGGTATATGTTTTGCTCGCTGAATAAGAATAAATGCTCTTCAGGTTTAAACTGAAGCCATTCCTTCCCATCGCTTTTGTAATTTGGCGTTTGAAAAATGCAAATTCCATCTTCATTTAAAATTTTTGCGACGTGCTTCAGGGCTTTTATTGGGTCTGTGAAATGCTCGAGGACATCAAACCCAGCAACAACATCAAATTTTTCAATTGGTAATTCAACATCGGGAAACAACCCCGGGATAATTTTCTCAAGTTTAAATCTGTTTTTAGCAAACTCACATGTTTTTTTATCTACTTCAATACCCACAACATTTTCAATTCCATTTTCTTTACAGAAGTACAGAAATCCTCCGTGGGCGCAACCAATTTCTAACACTGATTCTGCGTCTGGTTTAAATGTTTTAAGAATTTTAAACCAGATTGGAATTCTATCTCTGAAATCTATTTCAGCTCTTTCTTGAATAGATGGGTAGCCGAATTTGTTTGCCACATAATCATTCCAGTATCCATCAAAGGTATAAAAATTTTCAAGTTTTTGTTGAGATGGCGTATCTTTTACGACGAAAGTTTTACAGTTTTGACATTCATAATATGAAGGATGAATGGATGATTTTAAGATTCCCCCACACCAGCATCTGTGAGTTCCCATATCTTTCAATCTATCTTTTTTCTTTTTTATCGGAATATTTCTTTAAAGCTTTAACTCCGGAATTAAAGTAACTTGCCGTACTATCCGATAAACAAATGTGAAAAACGCCAGGACATGGATGTCCTGGTAAATGTAAAACAAACAAAAACAAGGAGGTTATCAGCTATGGCATTCTCACAGGGAACACGCATCAACACCAACATTGCGGCGATGAACGCCTACAATGCCCTCAACGACATCAATCGTGAGCTTGGCGTTCATCAACTTAGGCTTGCCACAGGTAAGAGGATCAACTCTGTCGCCGATGATCCCTCAGGTTACACAATCGCTAAAAAATTACAAGCAAGAAGCCGCGGACTTGCTCAAGCGATAAACAATGTCGGCGACGCTAAAAATGTCCTTTCAATTGCTGAGGGCGGATTGCAGAAAATTAACGACTTGCTCGTTTCAATTAAAGAGCAAGTAACAAGGGCTGTGAACGGTGGCTTAAGTGATGATGAATTGCAAGCAATTGCAACGCAGATCAATGACTATCTTTCTGAAATTAATGACATTGTGAAGCAGACTAAGTTCAACGGAATGCAATTGCTCAGGGGAGCTGGCGGTGGAGCTTGGGTATCTGGTCGAGATTTCCAAGTTGGAAGCGATGCAGGAGATACGCTTTCAGTTAAATTTGATATAACCGTTGATAGAACGCTTATTAGTAGCTCTACAGTAGCGACGACTGATTTGACAAGTTCATTCATCACAACTGTTGATAATGCAATCAAAACAGTGACGCAACAGTTGCAATATGTTGGTTCTTTGATCAACCGTCTTGATGTTAAGGAGACAAATCTAGTTGTATCAATGACGAATACCGAAGCAGCTGCAAGTAGAATCTTTGACGCTGATATTGCCAAAGAGCAGGTGGAAGCTGCCAAACTTATGATACTGCAGCAAACTGCAACAGCACAGCTTGCTCAAGCGAACGCGTCTCCACAAGGAGTGCTTGCGCTGTTTAGATAAGTCAGCCAAGGTGATGGCGCCGAGGCGATAAATAATTAAACTCAGGGGTTGCCACTTGGCAACCCCTGTTATATTTAACATTAAATATCTAACCTAAAATGCCCGAGAAAAACAATTACATAGAGAATGAGATTTTAAATCTTTCACCTGTTGAACTTATTTTAAAAATTTACGATGTCGCAATTGTAAGCTGTAAAAAGAAAGATTCAGAGAGAGCAAACAAAGCAATAACTGAGCTTATAGCTTCGCTTAACTTTGACTATAAAGAAATCTCGCTGAGTTTGTTTAAACTTTACCATTATTGCCAATATGAAATAAGGCGGGGAAATTTTGATAATGCGGTTGAAATCTTAAAAGAACTTCGTGATGCATGGGCGAAAGCCTTTAACTTAAAGTAAAAAAGTAAGCGGTAAAACAATGTCATTTTACTTTAACACAAATAATTCGATAAATTCAGCTGATGCGCTGACTCAGTTGATTCAAATGTTCAAACAATCTGAAAGCAGTAAACTTATTAAACCAGTTGAAGCACAGAAAAATTCGATTCAAGTAAAAATTTCATATCTTCAAGATTTAAAGGCAAAGTTGGACTCCCTTTTGACAATTGTAAAGGATTTGTCGTTGTCCGGGACGAGCTCGAAGTTTCAAGTAAAAACAGCTGAGGTTTCAAATCCTTCGGTTTTATCTGTCGTCGCTGAACCTTATGCAACACAATCAACACATACAATTTTTGTTCAGCAACTTGCGAAAGAAGATTCAGTTCTTTCATCAAGGTTCTCAAACAGTGGAACGGAAATTTTAACAGCAACGGGTGAGGGAACAAAGACGATTAGAATCGTTGTCAACGGCGTATCAACCGATGTGAACATCACTGTTTCTTTGGGGGACACAAACGAGATTATTTTAAGTAAAATTGCATCCAGCATTAATTCAACTGTTTCTGATGTAAGCGCAACGGTTATACACGATACGAGTTCAACTTCGCGACTTGTGATCAAAAGTAAAAACACGGGAAGTCAGTATGCTATTTCTTTATCAGATGTTTCCGGAAACTTACTTGAAAGCATTGGACTTGGAGCAAGTGTAGTATCAACACGAAGCTCTTCAACTGATGTAAGCGGTGGTTATCTATATAGCGATGTCAATCTACTCGATGCTAAAATTATTGTTAACGGAATTAACATAACTCGTGGCTCGAACAAAATAAACGATGTCATTTCTGGACTTACAATCGAACTTAAACAGGTTCAAAACGCTGGCGATACCCCTGTTTCGGTTGCAGTTAAAATTGATTCAGCAAAGGTTAAGGAAACTATTGATTCATTCATCAAAGCATATAACGACTTGATGAAGTTTATAAATGACAAAACTAAAACCACAACGGATGGAACACGCTCTGCCTTCAGCGGTGATTATATGCTTGTTGGATTAAAAGCAAGTTTAAGACTTAAGGTGAGTGAAATGGTTTCTTCTGGAACTTTAAAGTTTTTAAATGATATTGGAATAAAAATAAATTCAGATGGGACGCTTACAATTTCAGATGCTGCGAAGCTTGATAAATTAATCTCCACAGATGTTTCGCAGGTTGAGGCTCTTTTCAATTCATCGGATGGGATTGCAGTTAAATTAAAGGATTTCATAAATCCATTTGTCCAAATAGGTGGAGTGATCGATCAAAGGGTTAATTTTGGTAAAGAGCAAATGGAACATATTGATGAAAGAATAAAGTCTCTAAACAACTTGATCGATCAAAGAGCAGAGAGCTTGCGGAGGCAATTTGCACAACTTCTGTCACTTTACAATGCCTTTACAAGACAACAAGCAATGATTCAACAATTAAACCAAGCTCTTGTAATATGATCCAAGAGATAAAAAACATATCGACAACTCAACCAGTTCAACAAAATAAGTTGGAATTAAATGAAGCAAAAATTACAATGGGCGAAGAGATTGTAAATGGGGACAAGGTAAGTTTATCAGCTGAGGAAATTGAGGGCATTATAAAGGAATTGAATCAGTTTATTCAGATTTTCAATACGAAGATAGCTTTTGAGATTGACAAAGAGACGAAAAAGACAATTTTAAGGATCGTTGATGTTGAAACAAATGAAGTAATTCGCCAGATACCCCCTGAGGAGCTCTTGAAGATTTCAAGAAGAATAAGTGAATTACTTGGATTAATAATAAATGAAAAAATTTAACTCAAATACTCAACTTGTTCAACTAATCTTTGATAAGCTCAAGGAAATTTTAGAATTGACGCTTTTAATTCGGGAGATGATAGTTAAAGAAGAATTAGAAACTTTGCCCGATCACCTTTCAAGACGCGAACAGAAAATTGAAGAATTATCTGAATTTCTAAATGAGTTCAAAAAGGTAAAGGACAAGACTATGGATCCACAGCGAATTCGGCTTGAAATCAACGCCATTCTTGACGAGGTATTAAAGATTGACGCTGAAAATGCCGATAATATAAGGGAAAAGATGAAGAGAATATCTGAGGAATTAAACAGGTTGATTGAACGAAGAAAAATTTTAAATTATTTGAGGTAAATAATGCGAATAAATGAAATAGGTGGTAAAATATCCCTACCAGAGGAAAACGGTGGGAAAAAAGCACAAAAAACGGAAGGTAAAAAGGATAAAATTGAAATTTCAAGCGAAGCAAAAGAACTTTATGAGTTGAAGAGA
This sequence comes from Candidatus Kryptonium thompsonii, assembly GCF_001535985.1. NCBI lineage: Bacteria > Pseudomonadati > Candidatus Kryptoniota > Candidatus Kryptonium > Candidatus Kryptonium thompsonii. Next base: position 17,391 of record NZ_CZVS01000085.1, read on the forward strand.
GCTGAAAAAATTGAAAATGTTAAGAGAAAAATCGAACTTGGTTTTTACAACTCCGACGCTGTTATTGATAAGGTTGCTGAAAAAATTTACGAGCATTTTAAAAGCAATAGATAAATCTCTCGAATTGCTCTAATCAAAGCACCCCCCACTATGATTCAATTTCCCGCCCCCAAGCTTTTTGCTTGGGGGTTTTTATTTTTATTTGAAAATTTAAATTGTTCCATCTATATTTTTACCTGAATTCAAAAAGCCAAATTAGAATTTTGGAGAGAATTTTTGAATGGAATTGGGCAGACCGACAAGAGCGGAGGTCAATCTTTCTGCGTTTGAATTTAATTTCAATCAAGTTAGAAAGCTCGTCGGGGGTAAAACCAAGATAATGGCAGTTGTTAAAGCAAATGCTTATGGGCATGGCGCTGTTGAAATATCGAAATTAGCTGTTTCACTTGGTGCTGATTATCTTGGGGTTGCAATACCTGAAGAAGGGGTTGAATTGAGAAGAAACGGAATTGATGTGCCAATTCTCGTTTTTACACCACCGTTCGAGCATCAACTTGAGCTTTTTTTCAAGTATGAGCTAACCCCAACAATTACTTCATTTGAAGAAGCAAATAAATTTAACTCTTTATCTGAGAAATTTGGGAAAAGGATAAAATGTCACATTAAAGTCGATACGGGAATGGGAAGAATTGGGGTAAACTATAAAGATGCCTTTGAGTTTGTCAAAAGGATTTATCACGAATTTAAAAATCTTTACATTGAGGGAATTTATACGCATTTTGCTACATCTGATGAAAAGGATAAATCTTTCGCTTATCTTCAATTTGAAAGGTTTACAGGGTTAATAAAAGAACTTAACTCAGCTCGGATTGAGATCCCCCTAAAGCACTGTGCAAATTCTGGGGCAATACTTGATATGCCAGAAACATATCTTGATATGGTTAGACCTGGAGTTATGCTTTATGGCTATTACCCTTCGCTTGATGTTTTAAACAAGATTGAACTTAAACCCGTTATGACTTTGAAATCAAAAATTGCATTCATCAAGGAAATTGAATCGGGAACAAGTATAAGTTATGGGCGACGATTTATCGCAAAGGAAAAAACAAAGATTGTAACAATACCGATTGGATATGCAGATGGTTATAGGCGTTCGCTTACAAATCTCGGAAAAGTTGAAATAAAAGGTAAACTTTTTCCTGTTGTTGGAACTGTAACGATGGATCAAATTATGGTTGATGTGGGCTTAAACACAGATGTAAAAGTTGGGGATGATGTAATTTTATTTGGAAATGAAAATTTGACGGCGTGGGATGTTGCGAAATTGCTTGGCACTATACCTTATGAGATTTGCTGTAATATTTCTGCGAGGGTGCCAAGGGTCTATGTAAGAAATTAAAAACAAAATGGATAGAATTATGTCAAAAGCATTTGCGGTTATAATGGCAGGCGGGGTGGGATCAAGATTCTGGCCCAAGAGCAGAGCTAAAAAACCAAAACAATTTTTGAATATCCTATCTTCAAAATCTCTCATTGAGCAAACAATAGAAAGAGTTAACCATCTTATCCCCGAGGAAAATATATTCATCGTTTCGAACAAGAATCAAACCGCTGAGCTTGTCCAAGTTTTACCTAAATTTCCAATTAAAAATATAATCCTTGAGCCACTTTCTAAAAACACTGCCCCGTGCATTGGTCTTGCAAGCCTGTTTATACGAAGGGAACAACCCGATGCTGTGATGGTCGTTTTGCCTTCGGATCATTTAATAACAGATCAAGAAAAATTTCTTAACACATTAGAAATCGGGATTGAAACCGCTTATAAGACGGGTGGACTAATTACCATAGGAATTCAACCAACCTACCCATCAACTGGTTACGGTTATATTCAATTTATCGAGGATGAAGAGAGTGAAATCTCTGGAAAAGGGGTTTACAAAGTTAAAACCTTTGCTGAGAAACCAGACTTTGAAACGGCTAAGAAGTTTTTAGAAAGCGGGGATTTCCTTTGGAATAGTGGAATGTTTATATGGCGAGTTGATGTAATTCTTGATGAAATTAAGATACACTTGCCAGACATTTATGATGAACTCATGAAGATTGATGAAGCAATTGGAAACGATGATTTTAAAACAGTGCTTGATCAAGCATACGGAAGAATGAGGGCAATTTCAATTGATTATGGCGTCATGGAAAAGACGAATCGTGCTTATGTCATAAAAGCAAACTTTGGTTGGAGCGATGTTGGGAGTTGGGAAGAAGTTTATAATCTTGCTCCGAAGGATGAAAACGGTAACTACATTGCTTCAAACAAAGAGAAAGTGGTCTTGATTGATGTGAAAAATTGTTTGATTGAGGGTAATAAAGCTCTCATTGCAATGATTGGCGTTGAAGATTTAATAGTTGTAAGTACCGAAGACGCCATTTTAATTTGCAAACGCGATAGAGCTCAGGATGTGAGAAATGTTGTGAATTACCTTAAACGAAAAAATATGGAAAAGTATTTATGAAAGGTTTGAGAGTTTGCGCTGTTATCTTTGCATTTTTGCTTGATTCATGTGCTAGTGCTGTTCGTTATTCAACGCAGGATACCGTATTTAAAAATTCTGAAAAAGTTCAAATCGGGGTAGCTTCATATTATGGCGCGGAATTTCACGGAAGACCCACAACAAGTGGTGAAATTTATGATATGAATGCTTTGACCGCAGCCCATCCTTCACTTCCCTTGGGGACGCTTGTCAAAGTTACAAATCTTGCAAATAATAAAAGCGTGATTGTGCGGATAAACGATAGAGGTCCATTCAAGAAGAATAGAATAATCGATGTTTCATATGAGGCAGCTAAACAACTTGGCTTTTTAAACGATGGGACAGCGCTTGTAAAAATTGAGGTTATATCACTTCCGCAAGATGAGCAAAAGAATTAGGCAAATTTTTAAATTAAAAAATGGTAAAAGTTGAGAAAATTAAAACCACCCGCTTTAAAGAAAGGAGACTTGATTGGGATCGTCTCGCCAGCAAGTTCTCCTGATGATTTTTCAAGAATTGAGAGGGGAGTGGCATATCTTGAAAGCTTAGGTTACAAGGTTAAGTTGGGCAAGTATGTTTATAAACGATTAGGCTATCTTTCAGCAAGCGATGATGAAAGGGCTGAAGATTTAAACCAAATGTTTGCAGATCCGCAGGTTCGTGCGATAATTTGCGTAAGAGGAGGCTATGGAACTCCAAGAATACTTGACAAAATCGACTATGGGATAATAAAGAGAAATCCTAAAATTTTTGTCGGATATAGCGATATCACGGCTCTTCAACTTGCGATTTTCAAAAAGACTGGACTGATAACTTTCTCTGGTCCGATGCTTGCCGTTGATATTTATTCAAATTTTGACGCTTATTCTGAGGAATTTTTCTGGATGATTTTAACTTCAAAGGCAAGGGGGATAGAAATAAAGAATCCAGATGGAGTAGATATATCCGTCTTGAATCATGGCAAGGCTGCAGGGACATTGTTGGGTGGTAATTTATCTTTGCTCGCTTCAATAGTTGGAACAAGGTTTCAACCAGATTTTAATGATTCGATACTTGTAGCTGAGGACATAGGTGAGGAGCCATATAGAATTGATAGATACTTTGCACAGTTGAAAAACGCTGGCATACTTAATAAAATCAGTGGATGTATCCTTGGTCAATTTACTGATTGTGTTCCAAAAGAGCCTGAAAAGAGTTTAACACTTGAGCAGATCTTTCAAGATTATTTGGGAAAACTTAAGATTCCTGTCATATCAAATTTAAGTTACGGTCATATCCCCAAAAAGGTAACTCTTCCGATCGGGGCGAGGGTAAAAATTGACACAAAGAGAGGGGCGATAACCATAGTTGAACAGGTTTTATCTTAAAATAATAATTTTTGTCGCTTCAACCATATCCTTGATGTCGCAAAACTCACTTGAATTCAAAATCGCGCGTGAGCTATCAAATTTTTATTGGAACGGGTTTTTCAATTTTTCTATATCGAAAAATTCATTTGAGCTCTACATTTATGAAAAATTTTCTGAAATGGTGGTGAAAACTGATAGAAAATTCATCCGCGATGACAATGATTTTAAATTTAAATTTTACAAAGGCATAAACCAGCGATTTAAAACTGCCTTTGTTATTAATTCTATTTCATTTTCTGACGAGAAACTTTCGGGATTCAGCAAGGCATCGACGAATGAAATTTTAACTGGTGCGAAATTTTATCCTTTCGCGAAATTTGGTTTTTCTTTTTTAGGTGGATATAAAATTGACAACCAAATGGGGCAAAGAGATAAGGGCTGGATTTACCAAATTTCTTCAGATACAGCAGAATTGTTAATTTCGAACTATCATTTAAAAACAAATTTGAATCATTCTGAGGATTTCATAGCTCCAAGAAAAAATGTTGTGTCTGCGTTGAATTTAATGTTATGGAGAAGCTTTGCGCCAGAAGTTGAAAGCAGGGTTGAATTTCTTGCGAAACGCATAAAACGAGATTTTTATTTTTATGCCGATACAAATTTGCAGAAGATTTATAATGTTAATTTCAATCTTGAAGGCAGAGATGAGAGAACTGTATCGGGACTTCTAATTCTGGGCTACCCACTGTCAAATAGCTTGATATTTAATGTTAACTTTGCTCTTAATGGCAGAAACATAGATAAGCGAATTCGCTATAAAACCACTTCACTTTACGACTCAGAGATAGAAGAGTTTAACCTCATCACAGGTGCAGATTTATCTTATGAGACAAGAAGGTTAAAATTGAGATTGGGAATAAATTATTCAGAGCGTAATGAGGTTCACACACCGCAGAGGCATGAGTTGATAACCGAAAGCGTATTTTTTAGGATAAAACAAAATGAAGAGCAGAAGAACAATAAAAGTTTAAGGAGAATTATAAATGGTGATATCTCTTTTAATGTTTCGGAGGACTTAACATTGGGTGGCATGTTTTATATTTCGCTTTTCAGATATGATACGCCGAGCAGTTTAAACGATGACGATAGGGATGAGCTTTTGCAAATTTTCAGGATTTTTTTAAAGATGAGATTTTCAAATGAAATTCAAGTTGAACTTCCCCTTGATCTAAATAGTCAACATCTGGTTTACATTTTTTCAACGAGGAGTGTTAACAATAACTGGAATAGGATATTAAGGTTTGCACCTTCTGTTATTTTTGAAAGTGGACATGTGAGAAATAAAGCGAGTTTTTCCGTGCTTGCAAATTATATCGTTTATGACTTTGAAAGCGTCGCATCAAGTGTTAAAAGTTATGTTTTTAGGCAGTTTTATTTAAACGATTCAATTTTATTTCCGATCTTTGATAAATTAAATTTTGAAGGTAGCTTTCAATTAACTTTTTCGGAGAGCGGAAGGTTGAAATGGAAAGAGTTTAAGGAAAAGCCAGCTCTTTTTATAAGTATAGGTGAATATAACCTTAGGTTAAACTATGCGTTAAACAATATGACAAGATTTTCAGTTGGTTATCGGTTCTTCGATGAGAAAAGATATAAGTTTGTTGGGCTTGACAAAGTTTTGGATTCGAGGATAACGGCGACTGGTCCAACATCCAAAGTTGAGTTTGAAAGTGGAAAATTTAAATTAAATTTTGAAGGATGGGTTGAAAGATTAAAGCTTGGGGGTAAAGTAAACAGTTTGCCAAATTTGAATTTAAATTTAACGATTAACTTATGAAAAAAACGGCTTCAATAAAACCGAAGATTGAGCTTGCGGAGTTTCCATCTAAGGATTCTTCACTGAAAAAATTTGAGAGATTCTTTGAGGGTTTGAGGAGAAAATATAAGATTTCCGATGATGATTACCATAGAATTTATCTCGCTTCAAGTGAGGCATTTATAAATGCGATTGTTCATGGCAATAAGCGTGATCCAAATAAGAAAGTAAGGGTTAAATTTAAGGTTTTTAAAAGAAGTTTTGAGATAGAGATACAAGATGAGGGGGAAGGATTTACACCTGAGGGGGTTCCAGATCCGACGGTTGATGAGAATTTGCTAAAGGAATCTGGGCGTGGGGTTTTCATTATGCAGGCTTTTGCAGATGTGGTAAAATTTCACAAAACGAAATCAGGTATGAAAGTTATAATCAAAATAAAAAAGCGATCGAGCGCCCTTTGAAAAGGGTCGCCCGATCGCCAACGGAGGTGCTACGGCGGGCGTTAAAGTTCTAAAAGAACGGGGAATTATGCTAAAGGTGCCAATCTTGAGGTGCTTCTTTTAGGTGCTTATTAAGGTGCGTCTTCATTTATAGAAAAATGCAAATATCGTGCCAAAAAAATCTTTTAATCCTTTAAAATTTTCAATAAATTTTAATCAGCATGTTTAACAAATTGTCATAATTTTAGACACAAAAGTGACAAGTTTGGCAAATGCTCACAAACTATCATACATTGAAAGCTCTGGTTCAAAAAATCAAACCTAATCTTGAAGGCTCCGTTATAGTTGAGGCGTTCACGCAGGAAAAGGACACGCTCCACATAACCTTGGGTAAGGGGGATAATCTTTTCACAATTGAGCTTAATGCAACTGGACAAGGGTATATGTTTTTACGCCAAAAGGTTGAAAGGGCAAGAAAAAATTCACTTGATATTTTCCCAGAGATTTGGGGTGATGAGATAGTTGATGCACAGATTCATAAGGCGGATAGGGTGATAGAAATTTTTCTTTCATCGGGGAAGAAACTTTTTCTGCAATTTTTCACGGGCAAAGTTAATTTCTTTCTCACTACCGATAAAAACGAGGTAATCTCGTCGTTTAAAAATCCAAGGGAAAATATAGGTAAGAGAATTGAGTATGAAAATTCTGAATCAAATTACAAGGCGATGGTAAACAACTTTGAACTTTTAAAGAAGGCATGGGAAAGTTTAAATATTGAAGATCCTGTGCGACGACTCGTCAAGGCAGTTAATACAATTGATATGTTGATGGCGAGGGAAATCTTGCACAGAAGTGGCGATGGCGATATTGAAAAAATTTGGGTTTGTTTAGGTGAAATTGATAAAGAACTTGAGGATCCGTTACCACGGATTTATTATGATGGGAGTTTTCCAAAATATTTTTCAATAATTGAATTGACACATTTAAATCTTAAAAAAGTTGAGTTCGAGGATATTAATGAAGCGATAAGAAAATTCGTCATCGAGACGAAGATAAATAAAAGCTTCTATGACGAGAAAAAGTCGATCTTGGATAAACTTAAACATTTGCTCAACAAGGCGGAGCGAACGGTTGAAAAAATTAAAGAGGAAATTGCTACGAATCAAAGGGCAGAAATGTATGAAATTTATGGCTCGATATTGATGGCAAATTTGAACGCCTTGCACAAGGGGATGGAGGAAGTTGAACTTTTAAACATCTTTTCCGAAGGTGGGGAGAAGATAAAAATTAAGCTTGATCCTTCATTATCACCAGTTGAAAATGCAGAAAGATATTTTGAGAAAGCAAAAAGGACAAAGGCATCACTTAAAATCGCAAGAGAGAGATTGGAAAGGTTGGAAGTTAACATAGAAAAATTAAAGGAGTTGATTAATAAGCTTGACGAAACCGATAGCTTTGAAGATTTGAAAAAATTCAAGATGGATAACTTGGCTGATCTTAAAATGTTTGGAATCATAAAAGACAAGGTCGCTGAAAAAATCGGCGATAAATTTAGAAGATTTATCGTTGATGGTGGTTTTGAGGTATGGGTTGGGAAGGATGCGAAAAGCAATGATTTGTTAACTTTGAAATTTGCGGATAAAGAAGATATGTGGTTCCATGCTCGGGGAGTTCGAGGTGCACATGTAGTTTTAAAAACAGGCAGAAGACAACCAAGCAAAAAAGCGATTGAGCAGGCTGGTAGCATCGCAGCATATTTTAGTGATGCGAGGACATCTTCCCTTGTCCCAGTTGTGGTCACGAAGCGAAAATATGTGAGAAAACCGAAGGGAGCACCTGAGGGGAGCGTCATCGTTGAACGGGAAGAGGTTATAATGGTTGAACCTAAATTACCGTTTGAGGAGATAGAATAAAAGCACATTTTAAAATAAAGCTTTTACAAACCATGAAAAGGGAAATTTCACTTGATAAGGCAAATCGTCTACTGAACATTGGTGGGGTGGTCTTAATAACTGCTAAATTTGGGGATAGGGATAATGTCACACCTGTCGCTTGGAATGTTCCAGTGAGCAAAGAGCCAGCTCTCGTTGCCGTTGCAATTGCACCTGAAAGATTTATTTATGAGTTGATCGAAAAAAGCAAAGAATTTGCCATCAACCTTCCAACACTTAAAATTTTAAAGGAGGTTTATTTTTGTGGGAAAAATTCGGGTCGAGATGTAGATAAGTTTGAAAGGACAAAATTAACAAGGGAGAAAGCAAAATTTATTTCGGCACCTCTGATAAAGGAATGTATTGCAAATATTGAATGCAAGGTTGAAAGTATTTATCCAGCGGGTGACCATAATTTAATTATTGGGAAAGTTCTAAGGGCAATCGTTGAGGAGAAGTTGTTCGACGATCATCTAAAAGTAAATCTTGAAGAGGCTAAGACGATACATCATCTTGGTGGAAGTTTATTTACAGTCCCTGAGAAGATAATTGATGTGAAGAAAATCGCATAAATTAAATTTTGATAGTTAAACCTATTTGATGTAATGAGGCGATTTTACCAAGCGATATCAGGGAATAATCGAATCTATAGTTTTGAATTTTTAAGCCAATTCCAAATGAGAAGCCAGTTAAATCAAGCGCAGGGGTGATTTTCATCTCCCTTCTTCTTTCATTATTGTATCCGAACCTAAAATCGATATTTTCCGAAATGTTAAATTCACCGCCGATTGTAAAGTTTTTAAATTTATCTTGAATTTTTTGCGTTGGTTCGTTTATTTTGCTTAAGCCAATGTTCAGCAGAAGTGGCAGGTGTTCGAGTTTTTTGGAAATGGCGAATTTGACTTCAAATGGTAGATTTTCTTTAAGTGAGATGTAGCTGTTAAGCTGGGTTCCGATGTTGTTTAATGTAAGTGAGATATTTAGATTTTTTTCTTCGATGACATACATCCCGCCGATATCGATCGCAACCGCAATTGATCGGGCGCCAGCAATTGATGAATAAATTAATTTAGAACTTATGCCGTATTTTAATCTTTCATATTCCCTTGAAAATCCGCCTATGATTGCAATTTCGCCAGCTGAAAATGAACCAAGTTGGTTCCCGTAACGATCCGTTTGGTTAAAGTTGCCATAGTTTATGTAAATAAATCCAATTCCAATGTTTCCCAAATTTTTTAAGTTTAATGTGTAAACACCGTAACCGAGATTTATATCAATGAGATGTTTAAAAAAACCAACGCTCGCATACGAATTTTTTAGTGTGGATAAACCCGCTGGATTATAAAACAAAAGTGTTGGGTCATCAACCATAGCAATGAAATTTCCCCCAAGAGCAGAGGCTCTGGGACTTACATCAAGTCGTAGAAATTCATAAGTCGAGTTTCCACCTGCAATTAAAAGCGAAAAGTTTAAAATTATCAGGATCAAAGTATATCTAATCACGGCGATTTCAAGTTTATTTTGTCTCTTGAAAGATAGCAAATAAATTTTTAAAGGGCAAACAGTTAGATTTGAAAAATTATTTTTTCCTTATTAAATTATTATTGCCTTGATGTGGCTCTTTCTGGGGCGTCGCCAAGCGGTAAGGCAGCGGTCTTTGGAGCCGCCATTCGGAGGTTCGAATCCTCCCGCCCCAGCTGAAATTTTTTATGTTTGGTTAATTTGTAAGTTTTTTTTATCTTTAACGTTGACTTGATGAGCGATGAAAAAGTAATAAATAGTGTGAATGAGTCAGCTTAAGATTTTTTCTGGTAGGGCGAGTAGAGGACTTGCTGAAAAAATAGCTGAGGAAATAGGAGAACCGCTTGGCCAATGTGAGATACGGAATTTTAAAGATGGCGAGATTTGGGTCAAGTATCTTGAGAATATTCGTGGAAATGATGTATTTATTATCCAGTCAACTTTCCCCCCATCAGATAATCTGATGGAGCTTTTGATAATGATTGATGCTGCCAAGAGAGCATCGGCACGCAGGATTACTGCAGTTATACCTTATTTTGGCTATGCAAGGCAAGATAGGAAGGATCAACCGCGAGTCCCGATAACATCAAAGCTTGTTGCAAACTTGATAACTGTTGCGGGTGCGGATAGGGTTTTAACTATGGATTTGCATGCTCCCCAGATTCAGGGTTTTTTTGATATTCCTTTTGACCATCTTTATTCGGCTGTTGTGCTTGTCCCTGCGATAAGAGAGATGATCAACGAAGAATTTGTCGTTGTTTCGCCTGATATCGGTGGTGTAAAGTTCGCGCGAGGGTATGCCAAAAGATTAAATGCGGAGCTTATCTTGATCGACAAAAGAAGACTACGCGCTAATGAATCAGTAGTTGTGAATGTTGTTGGGGAAGTGAAAGGAAAGACAATAATAATAGTCGATGATATAATTGATACCGCTGGGACATTTATAAATGCTGTAGATGCTTTACTTGAGAGAGGTGCGAAAAAAATTTACGGTGCTTGCACGCATCCGATTTTATCTGGTGATGCGATTGATCGAATAGAAAATGCACCTGTTGAGAAAATTCTTGTGACAGATACAGTTCCACTTAAGAGGCAATCGCCAAAAATTGAAGTTCGCTCCGTTGCAAAGATTTTTGCGGAAGCGATAAAAAGAATTCATTGTAACGAATCACTGAGTGTTTTGTTTGAAATTGAAAACTAAAGAATTTTAAATATGACTGAAATAGTTTTGAATGCAGAGATAAGGAAGACTGGAAAGAGCGCTTCTAATCGTTTAAGAATGATGGGCAAAGTTCCAGGAATTTATTATGCCCCTGGCGATGAACCTTTGCCAATAGCAGTGAAAGAATCTGAATTAAAAAATTTGATCTATACTACGGAGGCGCATATAGTCAAGTTAAAACTTGGAGATGGTAAAGAATTCAAGTGCGTTTTAAAAGAAGTTGAATTTGATCCTGTAACTGATAAACCAATTCATTTTGATCTTTACGGCTTAAAGGCTGGCGCAAAAATCACGCTTGAGGTGCCGATCGTACTTGTTGGTAAAGCCCCAGGTGTTGAGAAAGGCGGAATTATTGAGCACTTGCTTCATACAGTTGAGGTTGAATGTTTAAGCGATGCAATCCCTGAGCATATAGAAGTTGATATAAGTAATCTTGATATCGGTGATTCAATTCATGTGCGTGATTTGAATGTGCCAGGAGTCAAGATTCTTGAGAATGAGCTTGCGGTTGTTGTTGCGGTTGTGCCACCGAGAGGTATTGAGCTCGAGGCAGAGGCTGAGGCAAAACCAGCAGAGGAAGCCCAGCCTTCAGCACCATCTAAGCCTGAATCTGAGTAATTTATATAAAAATGATTGCTATATTTGGACTTGGAAATCCTGGGAGTGAATACGAAATGACAAGGCATAATGTCGGATTTATGGTGGTTGATGCGATCGCAAAAAATCTTAAGATTGATTTTAAACATGGAAAAGGTGAGTATGTGATTGGTTCGGGAAAGTATAAGGGTAGAGAGATTTTGCTTGTCAAGCCGTTGACATATATGAACAACAGTGGAGTAGCCGTGAAAGATGTAGTTGAACAATTTAAAATCGATGTTAAAGATATTTGGGTTATATGTGATGATTTAAATTTACCGCTTGGGATGATAAGGATTAGGCAGAAAGGAAGCGATGGGGGACACAATGGGCTTTATTCAATAATTTATCATTTGAAGACAATTGAGTTCCCAAGGCTGAGGTGTGGCATAGGGAATCCTGAGAAGATGCAAAATATGGTTGATTTCGTCCTTTCAAAATTTGATGATGATGAAATTGAAAAAGTAAATGATATGATAGATCGAGCGGTTGAAGCAACATTTTGTTTTATCAGTGATGGGATTCTAACGGCAATGAATAGGTTTAATAAAAAAGTAATGACTGGAAACAAAACTCCATGATCTGGGCAATGCTTCCCAGCTCCGAAAAATTTTTTAAAAATAAAAGACCGAATGGAGGTTAATTTAATGGCGAGAAAAATTCCTAAAAACATGTTGTCAAGAAGATGGTACGAGACAACATTTTTAATTAATGCTTCGCTTGATGATCCAATAATTGAGCAGATCATCAAGAAATATGAAAATTTTATTAAGGATCGTGGTGGCGAGATAATTTTAATGGAGAGGTGGGGAAGAAGAAGGCTTGCGTATCCGATAAACAAAAAGAATAGCGCTTTTTATGTTTACTTTGAATACTTTGCTCCGCCAACGATAGTAAGTGAGCTTGAGAGAGCTTTTCAGCTTGATGAGAATATAATGAGATATCTCACGGTTGTTGTTACTAAGAAAGCTTTGAAAGCGAAAGAGCAAGAGAAAAGGCGTGGAAGAATTACAATTGAACATCTTGGGCTTAGTAATGTTGAATCAATTGCACAGACCGAAGAAGAAAGTTTTGAAGAGGATGAAGAAGAATAGAGTTTCCTTTTTCTGTTTAAAAAATATGTTAAAACTTAAATGATGGAGGGAACGATCTATGGCTAAAGAATTCAAAATGCCTGAGCTGAATAGTGTTGTCATAGTTGGAAATTTAACTAAAGATCCGGTGTTTCGCCAAACAATGAGAGGGACACCGGTTGTTAATTTCACCATTGCATCAAATCGCAGATTTCGTGATAGCAAAAGGCAGTGGAAAGAAGATGTCTGTTTCGTTGGCGTTGTTGCGTGGAACAAGCTTGCTGAGTCTTGTAGAGGTAGGTTGAAAAAATCAAGCGCTGTTCTTGTTGAGGGTGAATTGCAAAGTCGAAATCTTAAAACAGCTGATGGAAGGACGAGAACAGTTGTTGAGATCAAAGCAAGGAGAATTCAATTTCTCGATAGGAGGGCACCCGTTTCTGGGAATGCGGGAGAGCAATCACAGTCTTCTTCTTCCCAAGGTCAGCAGTCGGACGCTTTGAACAAATATCTTTCAAATGAAGAACCAAAAATTTAAACAAAAATAAATTTAACTTGAGGTGTCATGGTTGAGAGCGAAGAAAAAGTATTACGCTTAAGAAAGAAAAAGATATGTAGATTTTGCGAAGCTGGCGAGATATACATCGATTATAAAGATGAGAAAAAGCTTGGAAAATTTTTAACTGAACAAGGTAAGATAATTCCACGCAGGGTGAGTGGTAACTGTGCGATGCATCAGCGTCAGTTGACCAGAGCTATTAAGCGAGCTAGACATCTTGCTTTGCTTCCATTTGTTGCTGAGGCAGTGAAGTAATTTGAACAAAATTTAAATTGGAGAGGGAATAGATGAAGGTTATATTGCGTCAGAATTTTGAAAATCTTGGGAAATTTGGAGATATAGTTGAGGTAAAAGATGGTTACGCAAGGAATTTCTTAATTCCGCGTGGTATAGCTCTTCCTGCTACGCCAGGAAATATAAAAATGGTTGAAACCGAGAAGAAGCAAAAAGCATTTAAGCTTGAAAGAGAAAGATTGTCGGCTCAGAAGCTAGCTGAAGAACTTGCAAAGGTTGAGATTACGATCCCGATGAGAGCTGGAGAAAATGAACGTTTGTTTGGTTCTGTGACCGCTCAAATGATTGCGGATGAACTCAGAAAGCTTGGATTTGAAATCGATAGACGGAAGATTTTACTTGATGAGCCGATAAAAATGCTTGGGAAATATGAAATTCCGGTAAAACTTCATCCTGAGGTTAATGCTAAAATTAATCTTAATGTCGTCCAGGCTGAAGAGGAAAAGGATACCAAAAACTAAATTAACTAATTTTGCTGATCCCGACCTTTTGGGTCGGGTTTTTTTATCTTAAAAATTTTTAAATGAGGTTCGAAATGGAAAGCGTTGGTTTATTTACGGCGTTTTTGTTTGGGGTTTTGTCTTTTCTTTCCCCATGTGTTCTTCCTCTTGTGCCGGGGTATATTTCCTTTATCTCAGGACTTTCGTTTGAGGAGTTGAAAGATTCGGAAAATGCGAGAAAATTTTTAATAAAAACTTTTCTAAGTTCTGCGTTTTTTGTGCTTGGTTTTTCTGTTGTTTTTGTTTCACTTGGTGCTTCGGCGACCGCTGTTGGAAAGTTTTTATCAGATAATATGAATGTGATTTCAAAAGTCGCTGGAGTTATAATAGTTTTGTTCGGTTTACATATGACTGGGATTTTTAAGATAAAGTTTTTGAATTACGAAGCAAAATTGAGGACGCAGGGTAAACCGCTTGGGTTAATTGGAGCTTTCGTCGTTGGCTTTGCTTTTGCATTTGGATGGACTCCGTGTATTGGACCAGTGCTTGCAACGATTCTTGTGCTTGCATCGCAGCAAGAGACGGTAAAGCAGGGAATTTTATTGCTTTCAGTTTATTCGCTTGGGCTTGGAATTCCATTTATAGTGACAAGTTTGAGCGTTAACTTATTTTTCAAATGGTTTTCGAAGGTAAGGAAACATTTAAATCTAGTAGAAATTGTAAGCGGTGTGATTTTAATTTTGCTTGGAATTTTAATTTTTACGAATTCACTCGGGATTGTTTCAGCTTACATTATGAAACTTTTTCCATTTTTAGCCAATTTTTCTTAAAAACAAAAGAACCTTTAGCGAAAAATGTCAGTAAATTCTAAATTAAACGATGTTGTAGTAAGAATTGGTGGTGAAGGTGGAGAAGGTGTGATGAGCGCTGGGGAGATATTGACTTATTCTGCAGCGAGATCGTCATATCGTGTTTTTACATTTAGAACCTTCCCTGCGGAGATTAAGGGTGGGCTTGCGATGTATCAACTTCGTGTAAGCCCAAATGATATTTATTCAATGGGAGACAAGCTAAACATTTTGATGGCTTTTAATCAAGAGGCATTTGATAACTATGCCTCTGCTCTTGCAGATGATGGCGTTTTATTTTATGATCCAGCGGAGTGTAAGCCACCTGAGAACTTTACAAAGAAAAAGTATGAAGTACCGCTTAAGGAGCTTGCGATGTCAGCAGGTACGCATCTTGCAAAAAATATGGTTGCAACTGGATTTTTAACTGCGGTGCTTGGTATTCCGCCGGAAAAATCGGAATATCAAATTGTTGATAAGTTCAAGCGCAAGGGTGAAAAAATCCTTGAACAGAACTTAACAGCCTTTAGAAGCGGAATCGAATATGCAAATAGATATCTTGATGAGTTAAGCAGATTTCGTCTTGGGGAACCTAAAAAGAGAGAAAATAGGGTAATCCTTTCGGGAAATCAAGCTATTGGTTTTGGAGCGATAGCAGCGGGTTGTAAAGTTGCGGTCGGTTATCCAATTACGCCGGCTTCCCCAATTCTTGAATTTCTTGCAAGATATCTTCCGAGATTCGGTGGCAAGGTGATTCAGAACGAGGACGAAATATCTGCTCTTGCGACATGCGTGGGTGCTTCATACGCAGGTGTTAAAGTTATGACACCAACATCTGGTCCAGGGCTTGCTTTAATGACTGAGCTTGTGACATATGCATCAATGGCTGAATTACCCGTTGTGATAGTCGATGTTCAACGGGCTGGACCTTCAACTGGGATGCCAAGTAAAACTGAACAAACTGACCTTTATCACGCTGTATTTGGTGGTCCAGGTGAAGCTCCAAGAATTGTTATCGCTCCAGCAAATGTCAGTGATTGTTTTTATGAGACGATTAGAGCTTTTAATCTTGCCGAAGAATATCAGATGCCTGTTATACTACTTTCAGATCAAGTTCTTGCTTATCAAACAGAAGCTATCCCAAAGCCAGACATTAACTCAGTAAAAATTGTGAATAGAATTGAGCCTGATTACGAACACCAAAATGATTCATATCTTCGTTATAAAATAACTGAAACTGGACTTGCTCCGATAGCGATACCTGGACATCCTGGTTTTGAGTATATAGCGCCGGGACTTGAGCATAATGAGCGCGGAAATCCAAATTACACGCCGAAGGTTCATACCGAGATGCAAAAGAAAAGATTTAAAAAACTTGAAACATTGATTCAAGTGCTTGAAAACGAGGATAGTGATTACTATAAAGTTGATGGAGCTAAAATATTGATTGTTTCTTGGGGTTCAACTTATGGGGCTATAAGAGAAGCGATTGCGAAAGCGGAGATGGATGGGATAAAGGTCAGTCATTATCATCCGAGAATTTTAAATCCGTTGCCAAGGAAAAAGATTAAAGAAATTATCCAAAGCTACGATAAAGTTATCGTCGTTGAACAAAATTATCATGGTCAATTTGCAAATATATTGAGAACATTTGTTGATTACAATCCGATAAAAGTTAACAATTATGGTGGTGTTCCTTTCACATCTGAGGAAATTTACAATAAAATAATAGAGGTGTCAAAATGAGCGAGGTAATGGAAAAAATAAAGCAGGCAAAAGTCGAATATAAAAGTGAAGTTAAGCCAACATGGTGTCCAGGTTGTGGTGATTATGGAGTGCTTGCAGCTTTTATAAGGGCACTTGGGGAGTTAAAAATTCCGACTCATAAGTTAAGCATTGTTTCAGGGATTGGTTGTTCAAGCAGATTCCCGCACTTTGTGAGGGGTTACAATCTTCACACAGTCCATGGAAGGGCTTTGCCCGTTGCGCTTGGTGTGAAGATTGCAAATCCAGAATTAGAAGTTTTTGTTGTAGGTGGAGATGGGGATGGTTTTGCCATTGGGGGTGGACATATCCCGCACATAGCAAGAAGAAATCCTGATATAGTTTACATAATTCTTGATAACGCAATCTATGGTTTAACCAAGGGTCAGGTTTCCCCAACTTCAACCTTGACAATGACAACCACAACGACACCTTATGGTGCTCTTGAAATGCCAATTAATCCGGTTATGCTTCTTCTTGCCTATGGTGCTACCTTCGTTGCCCGTGGATTTTCTTCAAACACCAAGCAATTGACTCAACTGATTATCGAAGCGACAAAACATAAAGGCTTTGCGGCAGTTCATGTTATATCTCCATGCCCAACTTTCAATATGGAAATCACATTTGATTTTGTTCGGGAAAGAGTTGTCGAAATTCCGCCTGAGCATGACCCAACAAATAAGTTGAAGGCGTTTGAACTTGCAATGTCTCAGGACAAGATTTACACTGGGATATTTTATCGTGAGGAGCGACCAACATTTGAGGATAACCTTCAAAAGATTGTATCTAAGTTTGATGGCGTGATTGACGAATCAGTTAAGAAAGAAAGATTGGAAAAATTGTTTGATCAGTTTGCATAATTGATCAACCCCCTCTGTAAAGAGGGGGTTTTTAATTTTTTGTCTCACCGATAGAAATTTCTCACCCATCTATGTTTTCTCAGCTCGAACAACATTTTTTGGGAAAGTTTTCTTCCATCTGAAACTTTTACATTTTCCTCAACATGTTGAACTTTTCTCATCCCAGGAATAACGGTTGAAACTGCTTCATGGCTTAGGCAAAATCTTAGAGCAAGCTCACTTAGAGTCTGTGCTTCGTTCCCGAGAAGTTTTTCGAGTTTTTTCACCCTTTCCCATACCTGTTGTTTTCTATCATCTCTGAAATATCTATTTCTCCAGTCTCCATCTGGAAATTTTGTCTCTGGTGTTATCTTTCCTGTCAAGCTTCCTTCATCAAATGGGACTCTAACGATCACCCCAATGTTGTATTGCATGCAAATTGGAAAGAGTTCATCTTCTGGAGATTGATCGAAGATGTTGTAGATTACCTGAACGGTATCAACCCTGCCTGTTTTTATAAGTTCAATTGCATTCCATGGTTCGTGGTCGTTTATTGAAACGCCGAAAAATCTTATCTTGCCTTCTTCTTTCAATTTTTGTATAGCCTCCCACCATTCATCCATCCTTGCCCATTCATCATTCCAGACATGAAATTGCTGAAGATCGATTGCATCAACGCCGAGGTTTTTTAAACTTTGTTCTGTTGATTTTATGATATGTTCATAAGGGAAAACTTCTCTAAGTGGAGTTCCTTTTAAAGCTGGCCAAACCATATTTTTAGGGGGTATTTTAGTCGCCACATAAACATTTTCTCTCGTTTCCTTTAAAACTTTTCCGATCAACCTTTCGCTATGTCCATCGCCATAAACAAGCGCAGTATCAATGAAGTTAACACCAAGTTCAATTGCTCTGTGCAAAGCTTTTATCGATTCTTCATCGTTTGAATCCGCCCACATCTTCCCTCCAATTCCCCAACTTCCAAATCCAATTTCAGATACTTGAAGACCTGTTCTGCCAAGGATACGATATTGCATCGCTTTCTTCTATTTTGTTTTGAATTTGTGAGATTTGTTAAAAATTTAATAGAAAGTGCCTCAAGAAAAAAATTTCTTGTGCAAATTTTAAAAATTTTTTTATATTAAACTAAAACTCAATGAACTCGGATATTAATGCGACCTAACGAATTCATTCTTATACTTGATTTTGGCTCCCAATATACACAGCTCATAGCAAGGAGAATAAGAGAGGCTGGCGTGTATTCTGAAATTCAACCCTTTAATTTTCCTGTTGATGAAATTGCAAAGATAAAGCCCAAAGGAATAATTTTGTCGGGTGGCCCTGCAAGTGTTTATGAAAATGGTTCTCCACAAGTCGATGTGAAATTGTTCCAGCTTGGGATTCCAGTGCTTGGGATTTGCTATGGTCTTCAGTTGATCGCTTATAAACTTGGGGGTGAGGTTGATAGGTTTGCAAAAAGAGAATATGGAAAGGCGATTTTAAAAATAGAAAAAGATGATGATCTTTTCTATGATTTAAACTCAGAGATAACAGTTTGGATGAGTCATGGAGATGCTCTTGTGAAAGCACCACCTGGATTTGAAGTTATAGCGCAAACAGAAAATTCCCCAATCTGTGTGATACGAAACAGGGAAAAGAAAATTTACGGTGTTCAATTTCATCCTGAGGTTGTGCATACTGAAAAGGGATTTGAGATATTGAAAAATTTTGTGTACAGAATTTGTCAATGCCAAGGTGGATGGAACGCTGAATTTTTCATTGAAAATGAGATAAAGGAGATAAGAGAAACGGTCAAAGATAAAAAAGTTATGTGTGCCGTAAGCGGTGGAGTTGATTCAACAGTGCTCGCTGTTTTACTTAACAGGGCTATCGGTGAAAATTTAATCGCAATTTATATTGATAATGGTTTAATGCGACGAAACGAAGGGAAAGAAATAGTTGAAATGTTTAAACAGCTTGGAATTAAAGTTTATTATATTGATGCTGGTGAAATTTTTCTTAAAAGATTGTGCAATGTAATTGATCCAGAAGAAAAAAGGAAAATTATTGGGCATACATTTATTGAAGTTTTTGAACAAGAGGCTGAGAAATTTAAAGATGTTGAATTTCTTGCGCAGGGAACTTTATATCCTGATGTAATTGAGTCAACTTCTTACAGGGGACCTTCAGCAAAGATAAAAACGCATCACAATGTTGGAGGACTTCCTGAAAAGATAAGATTTAAATTGATAGAACCGTTCAGAGAACTTTTCAAGGATGAAGTGAGACGGATTGGAAAAGCACTTGGGCTTAGTGATGAGATATTAAATCGACATCCGTTCCCAGGTCCAGGTCTTGCTGTTAGGGTAATTGGCGAAGTTACACCTGAAAAACTTGAGATTTTGAGAAGTGCCGATGAAATTTTGATTGAAGAGATAAGAAATGCAAATCTTTATGATAAAATCTGGCAAGCGTTTGCTGTGCTTTTACCAGTGCGATCGGTTGGAGTTATGGGGGACGAGAGAAGTTATGAATATGTTATAGCTTTAAGGGTTGTAACGAGCCAAGATGGGATGACGGCTGATTGGGTGAGGTTACCATATGATGTGCTTGAAAAAATCTCCGCAAGGATCGTAAATGAAGTTAATGGGGTTAACAGGGTTGTTTATGACATAACCACAAAACCCCCAGCAACAATTGAATGGGAGTGAAAAATGTTAAGTGCGACCATAAGAAAATCTTTGGAGAAGGCAAGAAAATATTTTGACTCAGGCAAGGTTCTGCATTCGATGCAGATTTATCATAGACTTATAAGTGAATATCCAAGTTTCGTTGAGGCTTATATTGAACTCGCTTTTATCTACATAAAACTTGGCAAGGAAAACAGCGCTGAAAAATTATTGAGAAAGGCGTATGAACTTGAACCGAATAATGAAGAAGTTCTCTTTATGCTTGGGAACATATGTCTTAGATCAAAAAGGTTTGATGAGGCGATAAAATTTTACATACCGCTTTTATCTCTTGATTACCCAGTTGTTCATTATAATCTTGGGCTTGCATATTATCATAAGGGAAATTATCTTGAAGCGGAAGCAGAATTTAAAAAAGTTTTAAAGCTTGATCCTGATTTTCCAAAGGCGTTTGAATCGCTTGGGGAGATACTTATAAAACTTGGCAATTACAAAGAAGCGATTGATTACTTACAACGGGGCATAAAGAGGGAGCCATATAACTACACCCTTTATCATTTGCTTGCAATTTCATATTGGAATCTTGGCGAGCTTAATGAAGCTAAAAGGGCTATTGAAACTGCGATTGATCTTGAACCCAATAAGGCAGTTCTATGGGAAATATGTGGTGAGATCTCACTTGAGCTTGGGGAGATAGAGGAAGCTGAAAGGTATTTTAATCGAGCTATCCAACTCGATGGAAGCCTTGTTGACTCGTTTATAAATCTTGGTTTGATTTACAAATATCGTGGTGATAACAACGAAGCAGATAAGTTTTTCAATGAAGCGCTGAGGATTGATCCGAATGCTAAATTCAAAATAGATGAAAAACTTAAGCTTTTGAAAAATGGTTAGATTCTTGCGTGTGGCTTTGCTTTTATTTTTTGTTAGCTTTACACTTTTAGGACAGGGCGAAAAAATTTACAATCCAGTTGCTGATTCGCTTTTTAAATCTGGACTCGATTTCTTTAAACTTGGTTTAAATGCACGCATCGTTCAGGCTGACACGGCTGGTTTTAGATATTTTTTAAATGCTTATTCAAATTTCGATTCTGTTATTTCACTTGGTTTGAATCATCGCACGACGGCAAGCTACATCATGGCATCAAAATCGCTTTGTTATCTTGACAGGTATAGAGATGCGGAAAAGCTTTTGAAGAAATTTGTTAATGAGTTCCCGACGAGTGATTATATCGAAGATGCTTTTTACACGCTTGCTTTGATCTATTCTAAATTCGGCAACTTTAAGGAAGCCATACTTAAGCTCGATCGAGCGATCTCAAAATCAAAACACGAAAAATCAAAATATGTTGAAATCGCTTCCGTTATAATTGATTCGCTTTCTTTTGATGAACTTAACGAGATTGAAAAATTTGAGTTGACTCCAGAGATAAGGTACTTGGTTGTGATGCGAATTTCGAATAACCTTATCTCATCTGGAAAGATAGAAAATTCAAAAAAATATGTTTCGGAACAGCTAAGATATTTTAGTGGGACAGAATTTTATGGAAAGTTGTTGTATCGAATTAACTACTTTGATCGACTTCTTATTCGTCCTAAGGTGAAAATCGGGGTTTTGCTTCCCAAGGGGCAAAGTTTGAGCGAGTCAATTTTAAATGGTGTAGAAGTAGCAATTGATGAGCATAACATGAGTTCAAATCCAAAGGTTGGCATTGAAGTCAGATATTATACAAATGAGGATGTCGATCAGAAATTGTTAAGTTTCAAAAATTATCCTGATCTTTTGGGTATAATTGGTCCAATTTATAGCGAGGATGTTGAACTTTGTGCAAGATTTGGGGATCAAGTCAAAATACCAATAATTTCTCCGACGGCGACATCAGATGGTTTAACTAAATTAAGCCGTTACATTTTTCAATTTAACTCAAATTATTCACTTCGCTCAAGGGCGCTGGCGCAGTTTGCAATTTTCGCCCTTGGATTGAAGCACTTTCTTATTTTAGCTCCAAATGATAAAATGATAAAACCTTTTGTTGATGCTTTTGTTGACGAGGTCAAGAAAAATTCAGCAAGTGTGCTTGGAATACAATTTTACAATCCCGATGAGACTGATCTTCGTCCCTATTTTAGGAATTTTATTGCAGGAGTTGAATCACTCAAGGTTTCGCTTCAAGATGTTTCTTCCGGTGAAGTTGGTTTATTTGCACCAATTTTAAATCCTGATTTTATCGGTATAATTTCCTCGCAAATTTATTATCACGATATTAAAGTCAAAATACTAGGTAACGATGTGTGGAACAACTTTGACGAACTTTACATGAACAGAAGATATACGGATGGCGTTATTTTCACAAGCGGGCAATACATTGATTTTAATAGCCCCTCATTTGAAGCATTTGCAAAATTATTTAAGGAAAAGTTTCAAAAGGAGCCAGATGAATTTTCGGTTTATGGCTATGATGTGACTCGATTGCTTTTAAAAATAATTAGCGAGGGCAAACTGACAGCTGATGAGGTTTACGCAGGGTTGAAAAAATATGAAACAGTTGGTATTGGGCGTGATATAGTTTTTAACGATGATAGGGTTAATAACTCAGTTTCAATCCTTGTCTTTAAGGACAATCTAATAAGGAGAATATCACAATGGACGGTGGCACAATAAAATATGACTCAGATGATAACTATAGGCTTCGGATAAAAGATTTACCGCTTGAAACAAGACCACGGGAGAAGTTTATAAAGTATGGGGCTCGCTCAGTTTCAAATGCCGAACTTCTTGCCATTTTAATTGGCTCGGGTACGAAGAAAATATCTGCTATAGACCTTGCGAATAAAATTTTATCTGATGCTGGAAGTTTGCGTGAACTTGCTCGTAAAGACCTGAGCGACTTGAAAAAATATAAAGGTATAGGACTAAAGAAAGCTGTGGTGATTTCGGCTGCGTTTGAACTTTCAAGGAGAATTCAATCTGAATCCGCTTTGGAAAAACCGCAAATCATGTCCCCAGAAGATGTAGCTAAAATTTTCATCCCCCGACTTTCTGATCTTAAAAAAGAAATTTTAATCGTTATACTTCTTAACACAGCAAATAGAATACTTAAAGATGTCGTTGTATCCGAGGGGAATTTGAATTCAAGTATAATTCACCCAAGGGAAGTGTTTAAACCAGCCATTGATGAACTTGCTGCAAGCATAATTCTTGTGCATAACCATCCAAGTGGAAATCCCGAACCAAGTAAAATGGATATTGAAGTGACGAAACAAATCTATCAAGCGGGTGAAATCTTGGGGATAAAACTTCTTGATCATATCATAATTGCTGGTGATAAATTTAAAAGCTTAGCTCAACTTGGAATAATAAAGTAAAAATAAACTGGGGGTGAAGTTATGGAGTTAAAAATTGTGAAAATTGAAAAGCCAGACAACATCAATTTTATACTTGGTCAGGCACACTTTATAAAAACTGTAGAAGATTTGTATGAAGCAATTGTCACAACTCAACCACATTTGAAGTTTGGAATAGCGTTTTGCGAATCTTCTGGACCGGCTCTTGTCAGATGGGCTGGAAATGATGATGCTATGATTGAACTTGCAAAGAAGAACGCTTTAAATCTTTCTGCAGGGCACTCGTTTATCATTTTTATGGATAACGGTTATCCGATAAATATCTTAAATGCGATTAAAATGGTTCCAGAGGTGTGCAGAATCTTTTGTGCAACTGCAAATCCAGTTGAAGTTGTAATAGCAGAAACAGAACAGGGGCGTGGGATTCTTGGTGTAATTGATGGACTTAAGACCAAAGGGATTGAGGGTGAGGAGGATATTCAAAAGAGGAAAGAATTTTTGAGAAAAATTGGATATAAATTTTAAACTTGTGGGCGGTAGAGGATTCGAACCTCTGGCCTCCACCTTGTAAGGGTGGCGCTCTAAACCAACTGAGCTAACCGCCCAAGTTCAATTTAAAAATAACAAAAAAGTTTTTTTAAACAAAATCTAATTTACATTTAAAATAAGCAAAAGGAGCAGGTTATGATAAGAAAAATTTTGTGCCTTCTTGCCTTTGCCTTACCGCTTTTCTCTCAAGAGAAAGTTGAAAGTGTATATGAAAACTTAATTCGGGAGATTTCGCAGAAATATGTTCCCGATAAAAGGGTTGATGTTTTTGAGGTTGTAATTTATAGGCAAGGTGATGCTTTGATATCAAAGGGCGAAACGACAGTAGAAAAGGCAAAAGCGGAATTAATTTTGAAATTAAAACAACTTTCTCCAAATGTGGTTGATAGCATTATTGTCTTACCATCTCCGGAGCTTGGCAATAAGATATATGGGGTTGTATCCGTGAGCGTTGCGAATATGAGGTCAAAACCTATGCATCAAGCTGAGCTTGTCAATCAAGTTTTGATGGGAAGCAATGTTAAGATATTAAAACGACATGGTTATTGGTATTTCGTTCAAACAGAGCCACCCGAAAGCTATCTTGGATGGGTTGAAGAAGAAGGGTTGAAAATTTTTAATTTAAGTGAATTCGAAGAATGGAAAAGGATAAAAAAGATAATTTTTGTCGATTACTTCGGTTTCGTCTATTCTCAAAAAGATAAAAAATCTATCCCAGTTAGTGACCTTGTTATGGGTGATGTTCTTGGTGTTGAAAAATATGAAGGGGAATGGGTTGGTGTTGTTCTACCCGATGGTAGAAGAGGATATGTTGAAAAAGCTCAGATTGATGATTTAGAAAAATGGAGAAAAAGTTTAAGTTTGAGCACAAGCAGTATAATTAACACCGCTAAAAAGTTTGTTGGTTTTCCTTACCTTTGGGGTGGAACAAGTGTTAAGGGGTTTGACTGTTCAGGTTTCACTAAGATCGTTTTCAAGATTAATGGCTTTGAGCTTCCACGGGATGCGGATCAACAATCTCGCCTTGGCGTTGAAATTGACCCAGGGAAAGACTTTGAAAATTTAAAGCCGGGTGATTTGCTATTTTTTGGTCAAAAGTCTGAGGATGGAAAACCCGAAAAAATCACGCATGTTGGTATTTATCTTGGGAATAAGGAATTTATTCATTGTTCTGGAAAAGTTAGCATTGATAGCTTTGACCCGAAAGCGCCAAATTTTAATGAATATAGATATAAAACATTTGTCAAAGCAAAGCGATTAATTGAAAAATAAAATTGTCATAAATTGCTCACAAATCCAACCGAAATTTTTGGGTATCTTGTTTTTTTAATTTTTGTGATTTATAAGGCAAGCAATGTAAAATTCTTATCGAAATTTTTTAAGTATCTCCCGCCTGTAATTTGGGTTTATTTCCTTCCAATGCTTTCATCAGCGGTTGGCATAATTCCAAGGGAGTCTGAGTTTTACGTTTGGACAAGAACTTATCTTTTGCCTTCTGCGCTTGCTTTGCTTTTGCTTTCTGCCAATATACCTGTTGTGGTAAAACTCGGTTTCAAGGCTATAATTATGTTTTTTACTGGCTCGTTTGGTATTATCATTGGTGGTCCAATAGTTATGCTAATTTTTAAACATTGGCTGCCGGTAGATGCATGGAAGGGTATTGGTGCATTATCTGGAAGTTGGATCGGTGGAAGCGCGACAATGCTTGCAGTAGCTCAAAGCATCGGGACGCCCGAGTCGCTTCTTGCACCATTGATAGTTGTCGATACCGTAGTTGGTTATGGATGGATGGGTGTTGTCATATTTTTATCAGCATATCAGGATAAGGTTGATGAATTTAATCGCGTTGATAAAACAATTTTGGTGGAATTAAATAAAAAAGTCCAAGAGTTAAAAGAATCTAAAAAGAGATTCTTAAATTTTATCGATTTTGCAACTATGATTTTTATCGCGTTTGCAGTTGGAATTTTGTCTTTAAAAGCTGGAAATTTATTACCTGAGATAGGCGTGATAATAACTCACTATACATGGGGAATTATAATTGCAACTTCGATCGGCGTCATCTTATCTTTTACTAAATTGTCAGAACTTGAACATTCCGGCTCGACTCATGTTGGAAACTTTATGCTTTATCTTTTGCTTGCCTCGGTCGGTGCAAGAGCCAATATTCAGGGCATATTTGATACTCCCGTTTTTATGCTTATGGGCGTTATTTGGATATTAATACATGCGACATGTTTATTTGTTGTCGGTAGATTGATAAAAGCTCCAATGTTTTTAATGGCGACAAGCAGTCAAGCCAACATCGGAGGTCCCGTCACGGCTCCAATTGTTGCCTCAGTTTATCAAAGTGCACTTGCTCCCGTCGGTCTCCTTATGGCAGTTGCCGGAAATATATTCGGAATCTATGGCGGACTTCTCTGTTCCCAACTTTGCTATCTGGTATCAAAGCTATGAATTTTCTACTCCAAATCCTCTGGGTCAATTTTGCGAAGTAAAAATTTATGAATTTCTGCCTTAACTTGATAATCCATAGAGATTAACATAACTATTGCCTTCGTAGTGCTAACTTTCTCAACGACGCCGACAAAACCTTTTAACGGACCGTCAACCACGACTATATAATCCCCTGGACAAAACTCTTCCAAGGTGCAATTTTCAGGAATATAAATATGGTTATTTCCATTTATTCTTTCCTTTATGGTTTCAACGATTGATTCTTTGATTGGTTTTGGTCTGCCATTAACACCCAAAATTTTCCTTACCCCTCGCGTGTAGATGACAAGGTCAAATAAACTCGGACTTAATTTTGCAAAGACATAACAGGGGAAAAGCGGAACGGTGACTTTTTTTCTTTTTTCTCTGACGATGCGAATCTCTTGAATTTTTGGGTTAAAGACTTCGATGTTGGCAGAACTTAAATATAATTCAACAAGATTTTCCTGCTTTGATTTAGTTTGAAGGACATACCAATTTAGTTCCATCTTTTTTGCCAGCACCTCCAATATAGTTTATTTTCAAAGCGAAAAAATTTTCACCTTAATTATTTAAAAATCAATCCCGCCGTTTAAGAGAATTAAAATCTTTACTGATTAGGCGGTTTTGATTATCCCACTGCTACTTAATCTTAAGCGTTTCCCTCGCCCTTTTCTCTATCTGCCCCGTAATAGTCATAATATCTATAGTAGCGGTAGTATCTGTAGTAAGTCCCGTATGTTGCACTTGCATCAAAGTTATTTAATAGAACACCGATTACATTGCCTTCCACTCGTTGGATCATTTCGCGGGCTTTGTCAAGCACATCAATTTCTGTTTTTCCGGCTGAGGCAACAAGCAGAACACCATCGACTTGATTTGCGAGAATTAGTGCATCCGCTACCGCAACAAGTGGTGGCGTGTCGAAAACAACAAGGTCGTAATTTGATTTAAGATATTCAACGAATTTTTTCATCTTTTCTGAGCCAAGTAGCTCAGATGGATTTGGTGGTACAACACCGCAAGGAATAAGGTAAAGATTTTCAATATCTGTTTTTCTAAAAATCTCGTCTAGTTCAGCTCTATCGAATAGATAATCCGTAAGGCCAGGTTCTCTTTTGACTCCGAAAACCCTGTGCAGCACAGGACGTCTTAAATCTGTGTCAATGAGAACAGTTTTCAGATTTGCCTTTGCCATTGTAATTGCAAGATTTGAGGCAGTTGTTGATTTCCCTTCTTTGGGTGCACCGCTTGCAACGACAATTGATTTAATTTTTCTATCAAGCTTTGCAAATTGAATTCCTGTTCTCAAGACTCTATAAGCCTCCGCAACTGGTGACTTTGGATTAAGGTGAGTTATCAAATGAGCAGCTATATTTCTACCTTCATCTTTCTTTAATTGTTTACCGTCAAGTTTAGCTTCAACTTCAATTACGGGTATGGCCGATAGCACTGTGAAACCACGTTTTTCAAGTTGCTCAGGCGATCTCACCGTTCTATCGAAGAATTCTCTGACGAAAACAATCATCACACCTAATCCAAGCCCCAAAACGATGCCTATTATCAAATTCAAATGAACTTTTGGACTTACAGGCTTTATCCCCGGAGTTGCATAGTCAATTATTTGAACATATCCAAATTGTGAACGCTCTGCGATCATTGCTTCTTGATATTTTTCCTCAATCAAAAGGTAAAGTTTTTCATTGCTTAATCTTGTGCGCTCAAGTCGAGCATAATCAATTAGCTTTGATGGTATTGTTTCAAACTTCTTATTAAGTTGCTCGATCAGCCTATCAAGTTCTTTTTTCCTTGCCTCATAAGCACTCATTTCAATCTCAGTGAGCAGAATTTTTTGCTTCAACTCCTTAACAAATCCAGTTGGATCATATGACTGTGTCCCTGGGCTTCCTGAGCTTGCAAACCCAATCTTCAAAAATTCGGATATTTTATCCTGCAGTTTCTTTCTTAACGAAGCAAGTTGTTCATCAATTTCTCTTAAACTCTTATTTAAAACCTCCTGGCTTCCGACTTTTGGATTTTGGGCGATTATTTGATCTCTTGTTACCTCAAGTTTTGCTATTTCTTCTTGCAGGTATTTTATGTATGGATCGAGCGCCTCTGTTGCAACCTTTACAAATTCTGGTTCGATTTGTTTTATCTGTTCAAGGTATGAATCCAGTTTTCTCTTCGCAGATGATATATCAACGATGGTTTCACCGCGCTTTGACTCAAGGTCTGAAAGCTGTTTGATAAGCTCTTTTGATTCCTCATCAAGCGCCACTACACCAGCTTGTTTCATATAATTTTCAAGTTGAGCTTCCGCTTGGCTCAAGAGTTTCTTCTTTTCGGCAAGTTGTTCCTCAAGGAACATTCTTACGCTTCTCGATTCATTTCTGCTCATCATAAGGTTCCTCTCATAGTAGGAATCCGCGAAGGTATTAGCAATTAAAGCCGCTTCTTTAGGGTTTTTGCTTCTAACTGTAATTTTAATTATGTCGGCATCACGGGGGGATTCAATTTTAACATCCTCTTTAAATCTCTCAAGGATTGTTTCAATTTTTGCAAATGGCTTTATTCCTTCTTTCAGTTCTTTTTTCGATGGGAGTATCACAAGGATTGTGTCTTTCTTATTTTCAGGATCAACATAAACTCTTTCGATCAACTTCTTTGCTACCGCCTCGGCAAGTGAACGACTTTTTAGTATCTCTATCTCATTTTTAATATTTCTTTGCTCCGATAGCCCAGTTATATCAAATGCCTCTGTTAACCCTACCCCCTTTTTCCCTTTTTCTATCAAAACCACGGCTGTTGATTCATAAATTGGGTCCTGCATAAATGTAAATGTCGCTGTTGCAAGAACAACCAAAATAAACACGAGAATTATGAGCCATTTGCCTCTGTAAAGAACTTGTATAACTTCGTATAAATTAATAGTCTCTTCTTCAGTTTGAAAAAAAGTTTGCCCGTTAGTATTTATTTTTTCCATGGATTTTTAAGAACAAGTTTTGTTTTTACCCGTAATTTCACATCAAACTCAATATAAAAATTTTAAAAATAAAAGTCAAGAGCGGGTAATAAACCTCGCAAATTAATTTACTAACCTATGGTAGCTAATTTTGTGATGGGGATTACAATTCTCTGCATTGTGTAAAAATCCGCGCCATCTGTTCAATATTAGCCATTTTTTTAAAGTTAGATGCTTTTGAAATTGAAGAAGTTTAAGGAAATCATAAGGGTAGAAGTTATGGCACAGCCTTTGAAATAGTATAAATTTGAAGTTAAACAAAAGCACAAATGGAAATTTAAATGAGGATTAAAAAGTTTGTTGCACCAACGCTAAAGGAAGCCACTGAAATCATGAAAAGGGAGCTTGGGGAAGATGCGATAGTTCTCGGCACGAGAAGGATTAAACAGCCTGGAATTTTTGGCTTTTTGAAGCCAGAGATGATAGAGATTGTCGGCGCAGTTGAGGATGAGAAAATTTTTAAACATAAAAGCAACGGTGAAGATATTTCTGGGAACACAGTTGATCTTTTGAAGAAAATGAGCAAGGATATTGAAGCGAGGCGGAAAAATTCAGGCGAAGAAATAGACGCAGAATCATTTGAGAGGTATGATTATAGTGAGATAAAAAGCGAGATTGAGGAAGTAAAACAGGCATTAAATCAGATAACTGAGCATTTAAAGTATAAAAGCTCAATTCAATATCCTGCGGCTTTGAGAAAGGCATTTGTTAATCTGATTGAGAAAGAAGTTGAAGAGGGGCTTGCAAATAAAATTGCCCGCGCGGTGCTTACGAATTTGAGTGGGGATGAGTTAAGGAACGAAAAGAGGGTCGAGGAGGAAATAATAAAAATAATTTCGGAGTTGGTGAAATTTTCAAAGCCAGTTAAACCTGTCCGAAGAAAAACATTTGTGCTTGCATTTGTTGGACCAACAGGGGTTGGAAAAACGACAACAGTTGCAAAATTGGCAGCAATTTATAGGCTATTTGAAAATGCAAAGGTGGCGCTGATCTCAGCGGATACCTATAGAATAGCGGCAATTGAACAGCTTCAAACATTTGCAAATATCGCAAACATCCCAATGGATGTCGCTTATACTCCAGAGGACATGGCACGCCTTGTGAGAAAGCACCAAGACAAAGATATAATTTTGATTGATACGGTTGGAAGAAACCAAAGGCAATCAGAGCACATTTTTGAGCTTGCAAAGTTTATAAAAAGTGCTGATCCTGATGAGGTGCACCTTGTTCTAAGCGCAACATCAAGTTATAAAAATATGATCGATGTTTACAATCGATTTAAGGTTTTGGTTCCAAATAGATTGCTGTTTTCAAAGGTAGATGAAGCTATTTGTTTGGGTTATATTCTTAACATGGCTTACAAGACAAAGCTCCCACTTTCGTATATCACAACTGGTCAAAATGTTCCTGATGATATAGCAGTTGCTGAGCCGAAGGTGATCGCAAACTTAATTTATAAGGAAGTTTTGTTATGATCGTTGATCAAGCTGAAAAGTTAAGAAGCATTGTTTCTGAAAGAATAAACCAGCGAAGCCGATCCGCACATGTAATCGCAGTTGGAAGTGGCAAAGGTGGCTGTGGGAAAACAAATATAACATTAAACCTTGGATTGATCTTAAGTAAAAATAAGAAAAAAGTTTTAATCTATGATGCAGACCTTAACCTTGCAAACATGGATATTTTGCTTGGCATCACACCGAAATTTAGATTTCTTGATTTCATCCGTGGTGAGGTTGGAATTGAAGATGTTTTAATTGAAATAAGGGAAAACCTTAAACTTATTCCTGCCAATTCAGGAGTTGTAAATTTCCCTAAAATCTCAGGCGAAAGATTAATTCAGGTTATTAATGAAGTTTTAAATTTTGAGGAAAAGTTTGATTTCATTCTAATTGATACCCCAGCTGGAATATCGGAAGAAGTTATAAAACTTCTTGGCTTCTCGGATGATTATATACTTGTTGTTACGCCTGAGCCCACTTCAGTTATGGATGCGTATGCGGTTATAAAGATTGTTTATTACCAAACTGGAAAAGCAAATGCAAAGCTAATTGTCAACAATGTCAACGGCTCTGTAGATCCATCAGATATTGCAAATAGGTTATCACTTGCAGCGGAAAAATTTCTTGGTGTGCGAGTAGATTATATTGGTTCAGTTCCTACTGACTTTGTCGTCCCCAAGTCCGTAATGATGCAGAAACCATTCGTTGAGGCATTCCCAAGATCCGCAGCTTCCATCGCTTTAAATAAAATTGCAATGAAACTTTTATCCCTTAATGGAGTTAAAAAGCAAAACTCATTTTTCGGGAGGTTAATGGAGCTATGAGAGCTGTGATATTTCAAATAGGCTTACTTTTATTTTTTGTTTCAATTGTAACTCTATGGTTGCAGGGAATGGACATAATAATTGCCCTTGCTAAATCTTTTATCTTGTTCGTTATGTCAACATTAATGATGTTTTTGATAGCGTATTTATTTGTCTTTTTGAAAAAGGGTGAGGTTGGGAAAGATGAGATTTCAAATTCAAATGGTTTAAAAAGCTGAAGCGTTAAAAATTTACAGGGATTAGAAGATGTTTGCGGATTCTATCAATAGGGAACAAAGTGAAACGCCAGAAAATCTTCTCAAAATTTACAGGAAGAGCCGTGATCCTGAGATAAAGAAAAAGTTGATGGCATTTTACATCAATTTTGTAAGGGGAATTGTCCGAAAGATGGGGTTGAGCTATGCTGGTGCGTTGCTTGGGGAAGAAGACCTTGTTAACATCGGGATGATTGGTTTGAGTGATGCGATTGATAAGTTTGACCCTTCGGTTGGGGTTAAATTTGAAACATATGCTTATACAAGAATTAGGGGTAGTATAATTGACGAGATAAGGAGGATAGATAATCTTCCAAGGTCTGTGAGAAATAAAATTGATCAAATAGACAGAGCCAGGATAAGGGTTGAGAATAAAGTTGGGGACATAGCGGGGAATTCACTCATTGCAGATGAGGCGGGTTTGACAATTGAGGAATATAATCAAATTACGGCGCTTGAGCATGCATCGAAAAATATATCTTTCAACTTAACAGTTGGTGAAAGCACAGAACTTGGTGAGTTTGTTAAAAGCGAGGATAAAA
This sequence comes from Candidatus Kryptonium thompsonii, assembly GCF_001535985.1. Taxonomy (NCBI): domain Bacteria; kingdom Pseudomonadati; phylum Candidatus Kryptoniota; genus Candidatus Kryptonium; species Candidatus Kryptonium thompsonii. The sequence continues at coordinate 49,848 of NZ_CZVS01000085.1, forward strand.
ATCCAGAGGAAAATTTGATTGAAAATGAAATTAAGCAGGCGATATCTGAGGAATTGAAGAAGCTCTCGGAGAAGGAACGATTGGTTCTTGTGCTTTATTATTACGAAGAGTTAACATTCAAAGAGATCGCTGATGTCTTGAAATTAAGCGAATCGAGGATATCGCAATTGCATTCAAATGCTTTGAAAAAAATTCGCGCTTCATTGAAAAGCAAATTCGCATTTTAAATATGGCTAGCATAAAGCAAAGAATTCAAAACATACTTCAACTTGTTCCGTTCCCAGCGGTTGCTATGGAGGTTATTCGGCTTGTTGATAATCCAAAAACAAGTGCAGCTAAACTTGGAGAGGTGATCTCACAAGATCAAGCTCTTGCAGCCAAGGTTTTAAAAGTTGCAAACTCTCCATTTTATGGTTTTCCGAAGCAAATATCAACGATTAATTTCGCCATCGTTGTTCTTGGGTTTGAAACGCTTAAGGAGATTGTTCTAAGTGTTTCGCTTGCTAGTTCACTCGCAAATAAACTTGATAAAGATTTTGACCTTGAAAAGTTCTGGAGGCATTCCCTTCTCGTAGGGATAACGACAAAGCATTTGGCTAAAGATTTTGGATACAGGGTTTCAGGCGAAGCTTTTACCGCTGGGCTTTTGCACGATATCGGGATTTTGGTCATAGCCCAGTATTTTAAAAAAGAATTTAAAGAGATCGTTCAAATTGGGAGAAAGCGTGAATTTCCTTTTGAGCAAATAGAACGAAGATTTCTTGACAATTCAACACACTACGAGATCGGCTCATGGCTTGCTGAAAAGTGGAATTTTCCAGAGCAACTTGTTGAGGCAATATCGTTTCATCATCAGCCGCATTTGGCGCCAAGAAATTCAATTCTGCCATCGCTTGTTTACTTAGCCGAATATACTTGTGCCAAGATGGGAATTTTTAACATTAATTATGGCGATCATGACGAATTTTTTGATGAAAATTTTAACAATGTACTTGAAGTTTTAAAACTCGATGTAAACTTCTTGAATGACGGTTTCTTTGAGTTGTATAAAGCAAAAATTCGAACTGACTTTGCTAAGAACCAAATTTTTTCTGATGAATTATGAAACGAAGAAATTTTAGGACTGGTGATCCTGAAATAATTGAAGAGCTCCTGCCACAAATTGAGAAGTTCATCGAGTCTCGTGAAATTTATATTAAAGCACTTGAAAGAACAGTTGAACTTTTGAAAAGGGAGATCGATTTAAAATCAAGGGCGACAAGTGATTTTAAAGACTCAATTGATGAAATTCTATTAATCCAGCGATTATCAACCAAGATAAGCACAGCTCTAAACCCTGAGGATATAGTAACAGAACTTATTGAACTCACAAGGCAGGTGATACCTGTAATAGATTGCAATGTTTATGTTTATGATGGGGAGTCGAAGTGCTTTAAAAAACTTTCGGATCGTGGTGGTGAATATCTTGACAAAATTATGGAGGTATATATTGAAGATGGTATAGTTGATTATGTGTTGAGGGAAAAAAGAAGCATTGTTTTGCCTGATATAAATACATCACTTGATGAGTTTGATGAGAAAAATTTTGTCATAGTTCCGCTGGTGTTAAGAAACGAAGGGATTGGGATTTATTTAATTCACACCAATAAAAAACAGATTGATTTCACAAATCAAATTTTGCTTTTGCTATCGATTCTTGCTAATCAAACAGCCGTCGCAGTTGAAAATTCAAAAAATTATAATGCTCTTTTAAAAGCAAATGAGGAGTTAAAAATAACGCAAGCGCAAATGATTCAAGCAGCGAAACTCGCAGCTGTTGGTGAGCTTGCTGGTGGAATTGCACATGAGATAAATAACCCGCTTCAAATCTTGCTTGGACACATCCAACTTATACAAATTGGGCGTGATTTGCCGAAAAGAATTGAAATAGTTAGAGAACAAGTTGAGAAAATCGCGCAGATAACGAGAAGACTTTTGAACTTTTCAAGAAAAGTTCCAGAGGATTTCAAATTTGAGCCAGTTAATATCAACTTCGCCATTCAGGAGATATTGACGCTTGTCAGTTATCAGTTTAAATACAATGATATTGAGGTTGTTTTAAAACTTGATCCCGCGTTGCCATTAATTTATGGGAACAAGGTTTATTTGCAGCAAGTCTTTTTGAATTTGATGATAAATGCAAAAGATGCTATGCAAAACGGAGGCAAGCTTACAATTGAAACGCTTTCCGAAGGTGGAAATGTTGTGATAAAGTTTACAGATACAGGTATTGGGATACCACCAGAGA
>NZ_CZVS01000086.1:0-50228 GCF_001535985.1 Candidatus Kryptonium thompsonii
ACAACCTCGTTGTCAATTGAAACACAAATTGACGCCGGAAAAAGATTCTTCTTATCAAAACCATAACCTTTAAAAGCAGGTTTCGCTCCTTGCGACAATATAAAATCCTCGGCTATTTTATCAAGCTCATAAGCTGATACACCTGGCTTAATATATTTACCAAGCAATTTTAACAAATCCGAAACAATCCTGCCAGCCTCTCTCATTAAATCTATTTCCATCTCGCTCTTTATGCTCACTCCCTTAATAGCCAACCCTGCTTTTTATTCTACCTGTTTTCATAAAGCCATCATAATGCCTCATCAAAAGATATGTCTCAATCTGTTGCAATGTATCAAGAGCAACTCCAACCACAATCAGCAAGCTTGTTCCACCAAAGAACGAAGCCATGGTTGGTGAAACTCCCAACCTTATCATAAATCCAGGTAAAATTGCAATTATAGCCAAAAAGATCGACCCGGGTAAAGTTATCTTCGTCAAAATGTTGTCAATGAAATCAGCCGTGCTTTTACCAGGTCTTATCCCAGGTATAAAACCGCCCTGCTTTCTCATCGTATCAGCGATATCTTGTGGATTGAAAACAATTGCTGTGTAAAGATATGTGAAAAATATAACTAATAAAGCATAAACAAAGCTATACCAAAAAAGAAGTATAATTAAAGTTTGCCGCAAACTCTTGCAATGATTCGCTTTGTGGGAAAAATGTTATAATTGTGCTGGGCAAAAACATAACTGACTGAGCAAATATTATCGGCATCACACCAGCAGCATTTACCCTTATCGGAATATATTGAGTTACTCCTCCGTAAACTCTTCTTCCGACAACTCTCTTTGCATACTGAACTGGGATTCTTCTCGTTCCAGTAGTGACAAGTATAACAAGCGCAACAACCAAAACCATCCCTGCGATGATCAATATTTCCTCAATTATGCTTCTCGCACCCGTTTTTATCATCTGAAATTCTTCAAGTAAAGCATTTGGGAAGCGCGCAATTATACCAACAAAAATTATCAAAGAAATTCCATTCCCTATGCCACGCTCCGTTATTTGCTCACCAAGCCACATTATGAAGATTGTTCCAGCTGTTAGAATAAAAACTGTAGTTATAACAAAACCCAACCCTTTCACAGCTTCCGGCACTATTGGCAAACCTCCTGGAGTTGTCATATTCATCAACCTTATACTCACACCCCAAGCCTGAAGCGCAGCAACTAAAACAGTACCTTGCCTTGCGTATTGCTCAAGCTTTCTACGCCCTTCTTCTCCTTCTTGTTGCAATTTTCTAAAATATGGAACAACAGCGCCAAGCAATTGCAAGATAATCGCGGCGCTTATGTAGGGCATTATTCCGAGTGCAAAAACCGCCGCGTTTTGAAAAGCTCCGCCAGCAAAAAGATCATAGAGAGCAAAAAGAGAGTTTTGCGATTGACTCCTTATAACTTCCGCAAGAAGTGATGCATCGACGCCAGGTAAAGTTATATGCGCGCCAATTCTAACAACAGCAAGCAATGCGATCGTAAAAAGAACTCTATCGCGGAGCTCTTCGATTTTAAAAATATTTCTGAGATTTTCGACTAATTTGCTCATAACTTAATCGCCTTGCCTCCAATTGCTTGTATCTTTTGTAACGCTGATTTGCTGAAAGCATGAGCAGAAATTTCAAGCGCAACCTTCAATTCTCCATCACCAAGAATTTTCACAGGCAATGCCTTCTTAGAAACAGCACCTACCTCATAAAGCAACTCAGGCGTAACCTTTGTATCAGCCGAAATTTTACCTCTATCAATTAGCTCTTGAAGCCTGCCCAAATTAACAATTTGATATTCAACCTTAAACGGATTCCTAAAACCACGCTTCGGAATTCGCCTGATCAAAGGCATTTGACCACCTTCAAACCATGGCTTTATGCTCTCTCCAGATCTTGACTTTTGACCTTTATGACCACGCGTTGAAGTACCACCGTGCCCTGAACCTTGACCTCGTCCAACTCTTTTTTCTTTTTTCCTCGAACCAGGAGCTGGTTTTAAATTACTTAATATATTAGGCATTTTCACCTCCATCTTCTATTTCTTCCACAACGACGAGATGTTTATCTTTAATTAACAATATGATAATTGGTGTTTCTCAGGGTTATTCAAAGAAGCTCGAGATTGTTGGAATCGGATATAGAGCCGAGAGCTTTTATCGTCCTTCTCTGTTTTTCAGGTGTCCCAATTATGCTTCTTACCTGTGTAATCTTAAGTTTTTTCGCCATTTTAAAAATTCAAATTAAATTTTTACAAGTGAATCAGATTCAAACAATTCTTTAAGCGTCATTCCACGCTTTGCTGCCATCGTTTTAGCATCGATCATGCTCGTCAGAGCTTTTAAAGTGGCTTTAACAACATTGTGCGGATTAGTTGAGCCAAAACATTTTGTAAGCACATTCTGTACACCCGCAAGTTCAAGCACAGCTCTGACAGCTCCGCCTGCGATTATACCAGTTCCAGGTGCAGCTGGTTTAATCAAAACTTTCGAAGCTCCAAACTTTGCAACAATTTCATGAGGAACAGTTCCATTAACAATTGGGACTTCAACTATATTTTTCTTTGCGTTCTCGCTTGCTTTCTGAATTGCATCGGTCACTTCGCGACCTTTGCCAAGCCCAATCCCAACATGACCATTTTTGTCTCCAACCACAACAATGGCACTAAAGCGAATTCTTTTACCGCCTTTTACGACCTTTGCGGTTCTGTTAATCATAACGAGTTTTTCTCTTAAACCTTCAAGCTCGCTTGGTTTTACCTTTTTTATCTTTGGCAATTTACCTCAACAAGTTTGTTTTAACTTAAAAAATTAATCCACCTTCACGAGCTGCTTCTGCAAGTGCTTTCACCCTACCGTGATACTTATAGCCATTCCTGTCAAATACAACTTTAGTTATACCTTTCTCAAGCGCCTTCTTCGCAAGTGCAAGTCCAACAACTCTACTGACATCAGTTTTAGTTTTGCAGTTTTTAACTTCATCTCTTATCTCTTTTGATAAACTTGACATCGCAACAAGCGTATGTCCTTTTGTATCATCGATAATCTGTGCATAAATATGTTTCAAACTTCTATAAACCGACAGACGTGGCCTTTCCGGGGTACCAAAAATCTTGGATCTTACACGCTTACGAATCTTTTCTCTTCTTATCTTCTTCTTTTCAAATTCTCGCCTTATCATATTAAATTTAACCAATTTTATTTTGAATTCCGAACGAGGTTACGCTCGAAATATGAGCCCGCCTCGTTCATTTTATTTACCCGCTGCCTTTCCAGCCTTCATTCTTATAACTTCACCCTCATAGCGTATACCTTTACCCTTATACGGCTCGGGTGGCCTAAACGAACGTATTTTCGCTGCAACTTGACCAACAAGTTGCTTGTCAATTCCACTAACAATGATATTAGTTGGCTGAGGAACTTCGATCTTAACTCCATCCGGTGGTATAAAAATTATCGGGTGAGAATATCCAAGATAAAGAACAAGTGCTTTGCCCTTTAATTCGGCTCTATATCCGATTCCAACAATCTCGAGCTTCTTTGAATAACCCTGAGAAACACCAATTATCATATTGTTAATTAAAGACCTCCATAACCCATGCAACGTTTTATCCATCCTTGAATCGCTTTTTCTCTTAACTAGAACATTGTCCGTTGTTATTTCAACTTCTATCCTCGGATGAACCTTGGTCGAGAGCTCTCCTTTCGGACCCGAAACTTTCAAAATACCGTTTGTTTTTTCAACTTTAACACCTTTTGGAATAGGTATCGGTTTTTTCCCAATTCTAGACATTTTTTATCGCGAATTTATTTTACCATATGTTTTAATGCGTCCAATTTACCACACATAACAAATTACTTCACCGCCAACCCTTTCTTTCCTTGCGCGACGGTCAGTCATAACTCCTTTTGAAGTGGTCAAAATTGCAATGCCAAGACCATTTAAAACTCTTGGTATCTCATCAACTCCAACATAAATTCGGCGCCCCGGCTTGCTTACACGAACAAGATTTGTAATAGCAGGTTCGCCGTCTTCTGTATACTTTAGATAAATCCTTAAAATTCCTTGTTTCCCATCATCGATAACCTCGTAACCTTTTATGAATTTCTGCTCAAGCAAAATTTGTGCTATCGCCTTCTTAAGCTTTGAAGAAGGAGCTTCGACAACCTTATGTCTGGCTCTGACCGCATTTCTTATCCTTGTTAAAAAATCTGCAATTGGATCGGTCATCATAGTTCGCTTTTACCTTTAAATTTAATTTTTACCAGCTTGCCTTTCTTACTCCAGGAATTTTTCCTTCAAGTGCAAGTTTCCTAAAACAGATTCTACAAAGTCCAAACTTCCTATAATAGCCTCTTGGCCTACCACAAATTGAACAACGATTTCGCTTTCTGACCTTGTATTTCGGTTCTCTCAGTGCTTTTTGAATTGATGCTTTTCGTGCCAAGTTTTAATTCCAAAATTTTATTTTTATGCCACTGCTTTTTCTTCAACAACAACCTCACGTTTTCTAAACGGCATGCCAAACAATCTGAGCAATTCATATGCCTCTTCATCAGTCTTTGCAGTCGTGACAATCGTTATATCCATACCAAAAATCCGTTCAACCTCATCAACATTTATCTCCGGGAAAATTACATGCTCCCTAATTCCAAGCGTGTAATTACCTCTGCCATCAAAAGATTTATCAGATAAACCTCTAAAATCTCTAATCCTTGGGATTGCAGCATTTATCAATCTATCAAGAAATTCGTACATTCTCTCACGTCTTAATGTAACCTTGCATCCAATAGCCATTCCAGCTCTTAGCTTAAAATTAGAAATTGACTTTTTCGCTCTTCTAATAATGGGTTGCTGTCCAGTGATCTTTGCAAGTTCTTTCATCGCCATTTCAAGGAGCTTTGGATCCTGAGTTGCTTGTCCAACACCCATATTGATAACGATTTTCACAAGCCTGGGCACTTGCATCACATTTTTATAATTGAATTTCTTCATCATCTCTGGAACTATAACCTCTTGATAAAGCTTCTTTAATCTTGGAACAACCTTTTCCTGAACCTCTTCAACTTCCTGAACTTCTTGCTGTTTTTTCTGCTTTTTCTCCTTTGCCATTTTAGTTCACCTATTGTTTTAATTAAAACATTTCACCGCATTTTTTACAAACTCTCATCTTGCTTCTTTTACCATCAGCCGAAGTAAGAGTTGCATGACCAACGCGTGTTGCCTGTCCACATTTCGGGCAAACAAGCATAACATTAGAAACATGGATCGGGGCTTCCATTTCAATTATTCCACCTTGCGGATACTTGGGCGATTTTCGAACATGCTTTTTAACGATATTTACACCCTCAACGAGAACTCTTTCTTCCTCACGAAAAACCTTCAAAACTTTGCCAATTTTACCTTTATAATTTCCAGCAATTACTTTGACCGTATCATTCTTTTTGATGTTCATCCTCCACCAAAATTAAATTTTTTAAATAACCTCCGGTGCAAGTGAGATTATCTTCATAAATTGTTTCTCTCTTAACTCTCTCGCAACAGGTCCAAAAATTCTCGTTCCACGCGGCTCGCCATATTTGTCAAGCAAGACAACAGCGTTTTCATCAAATCTGACATAAGACCCATCTTTACGCCTTATCTCCTTTTTGGTGCGAACGACCACCGCTCGCGAGACTTCTCCCTTTTTAATTGGTGCACCTGGAATTGCACTTTTTACCGAAACAACGATAATATCTCCAACAGTTGCGGTCAATCTTTGGTGCTGACCTATAATACCTATACATCGAACTTTTTTAGCTCCTGAATTGTCAGCAACGACAAGATCAGTTTCTCTTCTTATCATGGCATTTACCGAAGTTTATTTTGCTCTTTCTATTATTTCAACAAGGCGCCATCTCTTATGCCTGCTTAAAGGTCTTGTCTCCATAATTTTCACAATATCACCGATATTACACTCATTTTTTTCATCATGAGCCATAACTTTTGTAGTCCTCACATAAACTTTTTTGTAAATCGGATGCATAACCTTTCTCTCAATCGCAACAACGATAGTCTTCTGCATCTTATTGCTTACAACTCTTCCAATTCTAACCTTTCTCTGCCCGCGCTTCGATTTTTCAGTCTGAGCCTTTTGCGCTTCATCTTGCTCTTGTTGAACTTGTCCAATATTTTCTTGCTCTTGGATTTTATTCTCGCTCATCAATCAACCTTTACTTTTTGTTTTCTCTTTGTAATTCTCTCTCCCTTAAAATTGTTTTCATCCTTGCGATATCTTTTCTAATCATTTTAAATCTATGGGGCTTTTCAAGCTGTCCGAGAGCTTTTTGAAACCTTAAATTAAATAGTTCCTCTTCAAGTTCTTTTATCCTCTGCTTTATCTCTTCATCCGAAAGTTGTCTTATCTCACTTGCTTTCATTTAGCTCGAAAATTTTATTTAAGTTTTTAGCTAGATGCTTCAATTCTTGTGACAAACTTCGTCTTTATAGGTAATTTATCTGCTGCAAGTTTAAGTGCTTCCTCAGCCACATCTCGGCTGACACCACCTATTTCAAACATTATTCTCCCAGGTTTAACAACAGCAACCCAACCTTCGACATTACCTTTACCCTTACCCATACGTGTCTCAGCTGGCTTCTTTGTATATGGCTTGTCGGGAAAAATTCTTATCCAAATCTTGCCACCTCTTTTTAAAGTTCTTGAAATCGCAACGCGTGCTGCCTCAATTTGCTTGTTTGTTATCCACGCGGGCTCAAGTGCTTTCAATCCATAATCTCCAAATGCAAGTGTCGATGCCCGATATGATTTACCTTTCAAACGACCGCGTTGCTGTTTTCGATATTTCGTCCTACTTGGCATTAACATAGTTAAAAACTCCAGAATTAATTTTAACGAAGTTGTGGTTTTCTACCAATAACTTCACCTTTAAAGATCCAAACCTTAACTCCAATTTTACCGTAAATTGTCAACGCTTCTGCAATCGCAAAATCAATATCTGCTCTTATCGTGTGAAGTGGAACCCTACCCTCAAGATACCACTCACTTCTTGCAATCTCAGCTCCAGCTAACCTACCCGAACACATCACCTTAATTCCCTGAGCTCCCATCCGCATTGCAGCTATAACAGCCGCCTTCATGGCCCTCCTGTAAGAAACCCTATTTTCAATTTGCGCAGCTATTGATTCAGCAACAAGATAAGCATCAAGCTCAGGACGTTTAATCTCAACAACTTCAATTTTAACCTCCTTATTCGTCAACCTTTTCAACTCCTCCTGCAATAACTCAATGTCCTTACCTCCTTTACCTATAACCATTCCAGGTCTGGAAGTATGAATCTTAATTTCAACCTGTCTTGTCTTCCTGTCAATTATAATTCTCGAAACTCCACTTCTCTTAAGACGGCTACGCAAATAGTTTCTAATCATTAAATCTTCTTGGAGCTTCTCCGCAAAGTTCTTATCATCATACCAACGCGCATCCCAATCTCTTATTATTCCGAGCCTAAAACCTATTGGATGAGTTTTCTGTCCCAAGACCCCTCCACCAACTACTTTGTTTTTGATTTATTTGTTTGTTCCTCTTTTTTAGATTTTTCCGCAACCACTATCGTCAAATGGTTACTTCTTTTTCTTATAATATAAGCTCTACCAAATGGCGCGGGCAAAACGCGCTTTAGCATCGGTCCTGGATCAACATAAGCTGATTTTACATAAAGCTCAGATATATCAACCCTTCTCTCAGTTTCTTTGTTCATGAAGTTCGCAACTGCAGATCTTAAAACTTTTTCAGCAATTTTTGCTGCGCGTTTTGGAGTGTAATGCAAAATGTTAAGTGCTTCATCAACCGATTTGCCTCGAATTAAATCAATCACCGCTCTCATCTTCCTTGGAGAAGACGGTATATACCTTGCTACAGCTTTTGCTTCCATATCGCTATCCAAACTTTTTTACTTTTTCATTTTACTTGCTTTTTCAGCCTTCGTTCCTGGATGACCTCTAAAAGTCCTCGTTGGAGCAAACTCCCCAAGTTTGTGTCCAACCATATTTTCAGTTATATAAACGGGGATGAACTGCTTGCCATTGTGAACAGCAAATGTAAAACCGACGAAATCAGGTATTATAGTACAATCGCGTGCCCATGTCTTTATAACTTTTTTCTGACCTGTCTTCAACATTTCCTGAACCTTCATTAGCAACTTACGATCGATATACACACCTTTTTTAAGCGAACGAGCCATATCAGTTCAATTTTTTATTTTTTCTTTCTCCTTGCAACAATGTATTTATCAGACGCCTTATTTTTCTTCCGTGTTTTCTTTCCTTTCGTATGCCATCCCCACGGAGAAACCGGATGCGGATTACCCTGCGGAGCCTTACCTTCACCACCACCATGTGGATGATCAACCGGATTCATAGCAACCCCACGAACATAAGGTCTTCTGCCAAGCCAACGCGCTCTTCCAGCTTTACCAAGCGTAATATTCTCATGATCAAGATTGCTTACAATTCCAACCGTCGCATAACAATTCAAATGAATCTTTCTCAACTCACCCGACGGCAAACGCAAAAGCGCATAGTCTCCCTCTTTTGCCATAACTTGAGCATAAGTCCCAGCGCTTCTTGCTATTTGCCCACCTTTACCTGGACGAAGCTCAATATTATGAACAAACTCACCAACAGGGATATTTCTTAACGGCAATGCATTACCAACCTTTATCTCTGCATCCGGACCAGACATAACCATATCCCCGACCTTTAAACCATCCGGAGCTATGATATACCTTTTTTCACCATCAACATAGTGCAAAAGTGCTATCCTTGCACTTCTATTGGGATCGTATTCTATTGCAGCAACCTTTGCAGGAATTCCAATTTTATCTCGCTTGAAATCAATAATTCTATACATTCTCTTATGACCGCCACCTCGATGCCTTACGGTAATTCGTCCCTGATTGTTTCTACCAGCGTGCTTTTTTAATGGAACAACAAGTGATTTCTCTGGCTCCGTCTTAGTTATATCCGAAAAATCAGACACCGTAAAAAATCTTCTCCCTGGCGTTGTAGGTTTAAATGTCTTTACAGGCATTGGCTCACTCCTTCAAATTTTTAAATGTTCTCAAAAATATCAATTTTGTATCCTGGCTCAAGAACAACAATAGCCTTCTTCCAGTCACGCTTCTTTCCTTCAAACCTTCCTCTCCTTGTCAACATAAACTTCCTCTTCCCTTTGACAATCATGGTTCTAACCTTTTTCACCTTAACATTAAATCTTGACTCTATTTCTTTCTTAATCTCAATCTTATTTGCATTCATAGCAACCTCAAAAACATACTGATTCTTATCACGCAAAATTGTTGACTTTTCCGTCACTATTGGTCTAATTAAAATACTTGGCATCTGATTCGCAAAACTTTAATTTTTCATTCCGTGAAAGTATTTTGCAAAACCTCAACTGCGCTCTTTTGAATCAAAATCATTTGATTGTTTAAAATATCATAAGTCGACGCCTTATACGCCTCCAAAATGTTAAGCCCAGGTATATTCCTTCCAGATTTATAAACATTTAAATCTGTGCTCGCAGTTAAAAGCAAAACTTTTTTATTCAGAAGATTAAATGCTTTCAAAATCTCAACCATCTTTTTTGTCTTCGGCTCTTCAAATGTAAAATCTTCAACAACAATTATTTGCTCATCCTTTGCCTTGTAAGATAAAGCAGATTTTCTTGCAAGCTGCTTAACCTTCTTCGGCAAATCAAGGCTGTAATCTCTCGGAACAGGACCAAAAACAGTTCCACCTCCAACCCAAAGTGGCGATCTAATCGAGCCAGCACGCGCTCTTCCAGTGTGCTTTTGTGGCCATGGCTTCCTACCGCCACCTCTGACCTCACCTCTCGTCTTCGTTTTATGCGTTCCTTGCCTTTGATTGGCAAGATATGCTTTAACAGCTAGATAAATCGCATGATCATTAGGTTTAATTTCAAAAATATCGGGCCTTAACTCAACATATTCACCCGATTTCGTCCCATCAATTTTATAAACCTCAAGCCTCATCTCAAATTCCGGTTAATTTTTTGAGTTCATAATTTACAAAACCTTCATAACACACTGAACAACTCAACTTAATTTTGTTATCTGAACATAGCTATTCTTTGCTCCAGGAACCGAGCCCTTCACAACAAGTAAATTAGCTTCGGGAATCACCTCAACAACTTCAAGATTTCTCACAGTAACCTGTTCATCTCCCATGTGCCCAGCCATTCTCTGTCCTTTAAATGTGTGCGACGGAAAAGAGCTTGAACCAACAGAACCAGGAGCTCTATGCCTATCACTCTGACCGTGAGTCTTTGGACCTCCACCAAAACCATGCCTTTTGACAACACCTTGGAATCCCTTACCCTTTGATCTTCCCGTCACTTTAACAAGATCACCAACAGAGAAAATATCTTCGACCCTTATTTGATCGCCAGGTTTATATTTGCTTATATCGAAACCTTTAAATTCTTTAAGTACTCTCAAAAATGGAGTGTTCGCCTTTTTAAAGTGACCTTGTAGTGGCTTTGGGGTTCTCTTTTCCTTCGCTGTTTCAAATCCAAGTTGAAGCGCCTCATATCCATCCTTTTCCTTCGTCTTTACTTGGACAACATAACAAGGTCCCACCTCAAGAACAGTGCAAGGTATAGCCACTCCATTTTCACCAAAAATTGTTGTCATACCAAGTTTTTTACCTATCAATCCGACCATTGCTCAAAGCTAATTTAAATTTTTATGTCTTAATTTCTACCTCTACCCCTGCCGGTAAATCAATTTTCGTCAAAACATCCATCGTCTTTGCATTCCAGTTTAAAATATCAATCAATCTTTTATGAGTTCTTATCTCAAACTGCTCACGAGATTTCTTATCAACATGCGGAGACCTTAAAACAGTAAAAACTGAGCGCTTTGTCGGCAGGGGTATCGGCCCTGAAACAACAGCACCAGTTTGCTTCACAGCTCTTACAATCTTATCAGCCGACTTATCGATTAAACGATAATCATAAGACTTTAATTTGATCCTAATTCTTTTTTGCTGTGCCATTTTTAAAAAGAACCTATTTTATTCAAGTATTTTGGTAACAACTCCCGCACCAACTGTTTTACCACCTTCACGAATAGCAAATCTCAATCCTTCTTCCATAGCAACAGGTGCAATCAACTCAATCGTTAACCTTACATTATCGCCAGGCATAACCATTTCCTGTCCTTCTGGCAACCCAATTATCGTTCCTGTAACGTCAGTTGTTCTGAAGTAGAACTGTGGTCTGTAACCTTTATAGAATGGCGTATGTCGACCACCTTCTTCCTTTGAAAGGATATAAACCTCAGCTTCAAACTTTGTATGTGGTGTGATTGTTCCAGGCGCTGCTATAACCATACCACGCTCAAGTTCATCCTTTTCAATACCACGCAAAAGCAATCCAACATTATCACCAGCTATAGCCTCATCAAGTTCCTTACGAAACATTTCAATACCTGTCACCACTGTTCTCTTGTGCTGACCAAGCCCGACAACCTCAACCTCATCACCGAGCTTTACCCTGCCTCTTTCAACACGCCCTGTACCAACAGTTCCGCGACCGGTGATAGAGAAAACATCTTCAACAGGCATAAGGAATGGTTTATCAATATCACGCTGTGGCAGTGGTATATAGTTATCAATCGCATCAAGCAATTGATAAATCGGTTGTAAATCCGGATGATCAGGAGTTGTTTCCGGTTTCATTCCTGCTTCAAGCGCTTTCAAAGCGCTACCTCTTATAACTGGAACTTCATCGCCAGGAAATTCATATTTCTTCAGCAAGTCTCTAACCTCAAGCTCAACAAGATCCAAAAGCTCTGGATCATCAACCATGTCAACTTTGTTCATAAACACAACAATATAAGGTACGTTAACCTGCCTCGCAAGAAGCACATGTTCTCTTGTTTGGGGCATAACACCGTCATTCGCAGCAACAACAAGAATCGCCCCATCCATTTGTGCAGCACCAGTGATCATATTCTTTATATAGTCAGCATGACCTGGGCAGTCAACATGCGCATAATGTCTCTTTTCTGTTGAATACTCAACATGTGAAACAGCAATCGTAATACCACGCGCTCTTTCCTCTGGGGCATTGTCAATTGATTCGAATGGTCTTGGCTGAGCAAGCCCTTTCTTTGCAAGCGCATAAGTTATCGCAGCTGTTAATGTTGTCTTACCATGGTCAATATGACCAATTGTTCCAACATTAACATGGGGTTTGTCTCTTACAAATTTTTCCTTTGCCATAACCTTTCTCTCCTTGATTTTTAGTTTTTAAACATTTAATGTTTCTTTCGTTTTACCTTTAACTTTTTCAATGATTATATCAGCAATTTGCTGTGGAACTTCTTCATAATGATGGAATTGCATCGTATAAATTGCCCTACCTTGCGTAAGGGATCTCAACCTCGTCGCATAACCAAACATTTCAGCAAGTGGAACAAGAGCTTTCACAACTTGACCATCTTTTCTCATATTAATTCCCTCAATCCTTCCACGCCTTGAATTCAGATCACCAATTACATCACCAAGATACTCTTCCGGTGTTACAACTTCAATCTCCATAATTGGCTCAAGAAGAACAGGCTCCGCTTGCTTTGCTGCCTCTTTGAAAGCAATCGAAGCTGCGATCTTAAAAGCAAGATCAGATGAATCAACTTCGTGATAAGAACCATCAAAAAGCGTAACTTTAACATCAACAACAGGATAACCTGCAATTATCCCATTTTGCATCGCTTCCCTTATTCCTTGATCAACGGCTGGAATAAACTCCTTCGGCACAACCCCACCAACTATTGCATCTATAAATTCATAACCCTTACCGCGATTTGGTTCAATCTCAATCCAAACATGCCCATATTGACCACGCCCACCGGTCTGGCGAATAAATTTACCCTCTGCCCTTGCCTTCTTCCTTATAGTCTCTTTGTAAGCAACCTGCGGCTTTCCAATGTTTGCCTCAACTCTAAACTCGCGTTTTAACCTATCAACAATTATCTCAAGATGTAGCTCACCCATTCCACTTATCAAAGTTTGACCCGTTTCGTCATCAACCGTTACTCTAAATGTTGGATCTTCATCCATTAGCTTTGAAAGCGCCTCGCCAAGTTTATCTTGATCCGCCTTCGTCTTTGGCTCAATAGCAACCGATATAACTGGCTCTGGAAAATCCATCTTCTCTAACAATATCGGGTCATCTTCAGAGCAAAGCGTATCACCGGTTTTTGTAACTTTTAATCCGACAAGAGCAACAATATCACCAGCGTAAGCTTCCTCAACATCCTCACGATGATTTGCGTGCATCCTTAAAATCCTCCCAACCCTTTCCTTCTTACCTTGTGTTGAATTATATACATACGAACCAGCTTTTAATGTTCCAGAATAAATTCTTATAAAGGTCAACTTTCCAACATACGGATCCGTCATTATCTTAAACGCAAGAGCAGTAAACTTTTCATCATCAGAAACCAATCTTACCACCCTATCATCCTTGAATGGATGATGCCCTAAAATCTGACCATTGTTTATATCAAGTGGAGACGGAAGATAATCGACAACAGCATCAAGAAGACGCTGGATTCCCTTGTTTTTGAAAGCAGAACCACAAAGAACAGGTACTATTTTAAATTCAAGCGTTGCTTTCCTTATCGCTAATTTAATCTCTTCCTCACTTATCTCTTCACCATCCAGATATTTAACAAGCAAAGTATCATCAAACTCAGAAACAGCCTCAAGCATCTTTGTTCTATATTCAACAGCCATATCCCTCAATTCCCTGGGGATATCAAATTCTTCCCATGTTGCACCAAGCGTTTCTTCTTTGTAAACGACAGCCTTCATTTTTATAAGATCAATTATACCAGTAAATAACTCACCCTGCCCCATCGGCAATTGTATTGGCACGGGATTAGCCCCAAGGCGCTCGCGAATCATATTAACAACATTAAAGAAATCCGCTCCAACCCTATCCATCTTATTAACAAACGCAATCCTTGGAACACGATATTTGTTTGCTTGCCTCCATACTGTTTCAGATTGCGGCTCAACTCCGCCAACAGCGCAGAACAATGCGATCGCACCATCAAGAACACGTAAAGACCTTTCCACCTCAACTGTAAAATCAACATGTCCTGGAGTATCAATGATGTTAATTCTATGTCCCCTCCAAAAACATGTTGTCGCAGCACTTGTAATCGTTATACCGCGCTCCCTTTCTTGGGGCAAAAAGTCCATAGTCGCAGAACCTTCATGCACCTCACCCATTCTATGGATTCTACCAGTATAATAAAGAATTCTCTCGGTCGTTGTCGTCTTTCCGGCATCTATATGCGCCATTATTCCGATATTTCGCGTCTTTTCTAATGGGTACTCCCTCGGCATATTCTTAATTTTATCACCTCAAAAGTTTTGTTTTTAAAAAATTTACCACACCTTTACCACCTGAAATGAGCAAACGCTTTATTTGCCTCAGCCATTTTATGTGTATCCTCACGCTTCTTCACAGCCAAACCCTCATTCCTTGCAGCCGCCATCAATTCCTCGGCAAGTTTAACCATCATTGGTTTCCCTTTCCTTTCGCGTGCATATTGAACAATCCATCGCAAAGCAAGCGAAATACTTCTTTCAGGTCTAACTTCAATTGGAACTTGGTATGTTGCTCCACCAACTCTCCTTGGTCTTACTTCAAGGATCGGTTTAACATTTTCAACTGCCTTCTTAAAAACCTCAAGCGGATCCTGCCCTGTTTTCTTTCTTATTATTTCGAACGCATTATACACAATTTTTCTTGCTATACTCTTCTTGCCATCCTTCATAACTTTGTTAATCAACTTGGCAACAAGGACATCGTTATATTTCGGATCCGGAGCTATTTGTCTCGGCTCAGCTCTTTTTCTTCTCATAAACTTAACTTAATTTTATTGTCCCTTTGGTTTCTTTGCGCCATACTTTGAACGACCTTGTTTCCTGCCTTCAACCCCGGCTGTATCTAAAGCACCACGAATTATATGATATCTAACGCCAGGCAAATCTTTAACTCTGCCACCGCGCACCAAAACTATCGAGTGTTCCTGAAGGTTATGACCTTCACCAGGGATATAAGCTATAACCTCAATACCGTTAGTAAGCCTGACCTTTGCAACTTTCCTTAATGCTGAATTCGGCTTTTTAGGCGTCGTCGTATAAACTCTGACGCAAACTCCTCTCTTTTGAGGGCATCCCTGCAGAGCCGGGGATTTGCTTTTCCATTTAACTTTTTCTCTGCCGTACCGAATTAATTGGTTAATCGTCGGCAAACCAAATTCCTCAATTTATTTTTTACAAAGTTTTAATTTACTGAAAAAAATCAACTTTGACAAATTCAAACAAAAAAATATACCTCGTGCACCACCGGGGACTCGAACCCCGAACCAACGGATTAAGAGTCCGCTGCTCTACCATGTTGAGCTAGTGGTGCACTACCTCTAATGAGGCGGTTTTAAATATAAAAAATTTTCCAAATAAAATCAAATTTCATTAAGCTTAAAAACCACTTCAACAATCTAATACCAAACTTGATTTTTTGGGTGCAAATTCTTAATTTATAAGTGAAATTCCTGTGGCGGGTTAGCTCAGGTGGTAGAGCAGCGGAATCATAATCCGCGTGTCGGGGGTTCGAGTCCCTCACCCGCTACAACTTTAAAGCAAAAACCTTTCAGTCCAACCGGCTGAAAGGTTTTTTATATAAAGAGAAAACTTCAGCATTCAAATATGGTAAAAGATTTTATAAATCGTTTCCGCGAGTTTATACAAAAGAACAAACTTATAGCACCTAAGGATAAGATCATCGTCGCAGTAAGTGGTGGCGTAGATTCAATAGTTCTCCTTGATGTTTTAAATGAGTTAAAAACTCAACTCAAGCTTGAACTCGTAGCTGCGCATTTTAACCATAAGCTAAGAGGCGATGAATCCGACGAGGACGAAAAATTTGTCCGAGAGTTTACATCTAAACTTGGCATAGAATGTTATGTAAGAAGCGAAGATACAAAAGAATATTGTAAAAGCAGAAAAATTTCAATTCAAGAAGGGGCACGTGAATTAAGATATAATTTTTTTGAAACTTTGCGACTGCTTAAAGGATTTGACAAAATCGCAACCGCTCACAATGCAAATGACAATGCTGAAACGGTTTTACTTAACCTCTTCCGTGGCTCAGGGATAAATGGACTCGCCGGAATTCAAATTAAACGAGGGAACATCATAAGACCGCTTCTGTTTGCAACGAGAGAAGAAATAGAAGAATACGCATCCGAAAAAGGACTCCCCTACAGAATTGACTCATCCAATCTTAAAACAACATATCGCCGAAACTACATACGACTCAAACTTTTGCCACTTATAAGCGAGAATATAAACCCGGGTATAATCGAAACACTCAATCGAACTTCCCAGATTTTTTCCGAGCTCGCCGAGTTTATCCGACACGAGGTATCCAAAATCATAAAATTTGTCTCCATTGAAGAGGGACCCGGAAAAATTCTAATAGATATACAGCGATTAAGAAGCTATCTTTTTTTCATTCAAGAAAGTGTTATAATTTCAACAATAGAAACATTCTTTAATGAAAGGGTTGATTTTTCCAGAGTTCTCTCCGTGCTTAATTTAATTGATTCAACACCGGGTAGTTCTGTGATGCTCTCAAAAGATTTATTCGTTTATAGAGATAGACAACATCTAGTCTTTCTACGAAAGCCCGAATTCGAGGAAACCGAAGTATTTGCCTATATCCATCCGGGTGAAAAATACGAAACTGATTCTTTTGTATTATCGTCTGAATTTGTTGAAAGAGAAAATGTCCAATTTAATAACGATTCACGAGTTGAATATATCGATGCGGAATTAATAGCAGATGAGCTCATTTTAAGAAATTGGCATCCCGGCGATTGGTTCATCCCACTTGGAATGAAAGGAAGGAAAAAAATAAGTGACTTTCTTATCGACCTTAAGGTACCGGTCTACGATAAAAAGAAAGTTTTGGTGCTTGAATCGGAGGGAAAAATTGTATGGGTCTGTGGACTTCGACTTGACGATAGGTTTAAAGTAACAGATTCAACGAATAAAATTCTTAAAATCGAATTTCACCAAAAACTAACCCAGCAAAGCAATGAGTGATGAAATAGTCTACATCAATGGTGAAAAATTTAAAATTTTAATTCCAGAGCAAGATATAAAAAGAAGAGTAAAAGAACTTGGAGAACAAATAAGCGAAGATTTTAAGGGAAGCGTGCCGATTTTCATAGGCGTTTTAAATGGCTCGGTGATATTTTTTGCTGATCTGATTAGGGAAGTTAAAATCGATTGCGAGATTGACTTCCTTAAACTTTCAAGCTACGGAGACGAAAAAATTTCATCAGGGCATGTGAAACTTCTCAAAGACCTTGATTGTCAAGTGACGGGAAGAGATATAATCGTGGTCGAAGATATAATCGATTCGGGACTATCGATAAAGTTCATCAAAAACCTAATCATGCTTAAAAACCCGAAATCTTTAAGCATAGTTACTTTGTTATATAAAAAGAATAGAGTTCAGATTGACTTCAAAATTGATTATATTGGTTTTGAGATAGGTGACGAGTTCGTTATCGGCTATGGTCTTGATTATGCTCAGAAAGGGCGAAATTTAAAGGCAATTTATGTGATAGATTCACAAAAATAAATCTACTTGGAGGTTTTGAAAAATGTTTAAAGAATTCTTAAATTCAGGTGATAATAGATTCAGTAAAAGCGACAAAAAAATGAGAAAACCTCAATTCAACAACGGCAATAACGATGATTTCAACTGGGGAAAGGTGACAAGAGTCATTCTAAGCTGGTTGATAATTATCTCGGCTGTTTTCGCACTTATGATTTGGTTCAGAGGAAACCAAAAACTTGAATATGAGATTACATTTGATCAGTATCAGCAATTTTTGAAAGCTGGAAAAATTAAAGAAGCAATTGTAAAGAAAACCGATGTAAATAATTTCGATTTTCATGGCGTTCTTAAAGAACCTGAAGAAATGGTAACGGTCGATGGTAAAAAAGTTAGAAGTGATAGGTTCGTTGTGTTCCTGCCCAATGCTTCTGATTCAAGAGTCATAGATGAATGGACACGAAGAGGGATCAAGTTTAATTTCGTCAAGGAAAGTGATCAATGGCTAAATGCTCTTTTAAGTATAATTCCGTGGGTTTTGCTGATTTTCATTTGGTTCTTGATAATGAGGCGAATGCAAGGAACAACCACGAAAAACATTTTTACATTTGGAAAGAGCAGAGCCCGAATTGTAACAAAGTAACTATGCTTAAAGATTTCGGGTTTTTAAGCATGATTAGGTTTTTGATGAAGCAAAGGAAGAATTAAAAGAAATAATAGAATTTCTGAAAGACCCTGCAAGGTTTCAACGGCTTGGAGGTAAAATTCCAAAGGGTGTTCTATTGCTTGGACCTCCAGGCACTGGTAAAACACTCCTCGCAAAAGCAGTTGCCGGGGAAGCTGGAGTGCCATTTCTCTCAATAAGTGGTGCTGAATTTGTTGAAATGTTCGTTGGTGTTGGAGCAAGCAGAGTAAGGGATCTTTTCGATCAAGCTAAAAAACTTGCACCATGCATTGTTTTTATAGATGAAATTGATGCAGTTGGAAGACATAGAGGTGCGGGACTTGGTGGAGGACATGATGAAAGAGAGCAAACCTTAAATCAACTTCTTGTTGAAATGGATGGATTTGAGGAAAACAGTGGAATAATTGTAATCGCTGCAACAAATAGACCTGATATACTTGATCCGGCACTTCTAAGACCAGGGAGATTTGATAGACAAATTGTTGTTGATAGACCAGATGTAAGAGGACGCCTCGAAATTTTAAAAGTCCACACCAGAAGACTACCTCTTGCGCCGGATGTAAACCTTGAGGTTATAGCAAAATCAACCCCTGGGTTTTCAGGTGCTGACCTTGCAAACCTTGTAAACGAAGCTGCGTTACTTGCAGCAAGGAAAAATCATGATCTCGTCACAATGCAAGACTTTGAAGAAGCCAAAGATAAAGTGATGATGGGAATTCAAAGAAAGAACATCGCAATATCCGAACGCGAGAAAAGAATAACAGCATATCACGAATCTGGACATGTACTTGTCGCGAAAATGTTACCTGAAGCTGACCCAGTTCACAAAGTTACAATAATTCCACGTGGCAGAGCCCTTGGCGTCACAACCTATCTTCCTATAGATGAAAGACATACTTACTCAAAAGAATACCTTGAAGCAATGATAACCTACGCCCTTGGAGGAAGAGCAGCTGAAAAAATAGTCTTCAATTCTCTCACAACAGGCGCTGCTGATGATCTTGAAAAAGCTACGACAATCGCCAGGAAAATGGTATGCGAATGGGGAATGAGTGAACGACTTGGACCATTAACATATGGGACAAAAGAGGAAGAGATTTTTCTTGGCAAGGAAATAACAAGACACCAAAATTACAGTGAACAAACCGCTGTTCTAATCGATGAGGAAGTTAAGAGAATTGTCACAAGCTGTATGGAAAGGGCGGAGAAAATCTTGATGGATAACATAGATGCACTTCATCGCCTTGCAAATGCACTTCTTGAAAGAGAAACTCTAACGGGAGAAGAAATAGATAAAGTCATAAAAGGAGAAGAACTGCCACCCATACAAAAGAAAGCTAATGGCCAAGATGAAACAGCTTCAAGAGTATCTGCAGATTCTAAACCAAAAGATTAATGAGAAATTCGAAGCGCCAAACTACTCTGAATCACTAATAGACATTAATCAAAACATAGACAGAAATTACAAAGCTGAATATATCCGCAAGGCGATACACCAGTTCTCAATGTTAATCCCTGTGATTTACTATTTTACCCCGCGTGATCTTGCCATAAAAATTTTAATTCTTTTAACCCTTGCCTTCATCTCAGCTGATATAGCAAGATATTATAATCCAACGATTCAAAAGCTCTTTTATAAATTTTTTGGCTTTATACTTCGTCAGCATGAAAGAGACCATAAGATGAAAAATTTAAACGGCGCGACATGGGTTTTCATCTCAGCGCTTGTCTGCGTCATAATATTCCCAAAATTTATCGTTATAAATGCCTTTGCCATTCTAATACTTTCTGATGCAAGCGCAGCTGTCTTTGGCAGAAAATTTGGAAAGCATAAATTTTTCAAAAAATCACTTGAAGGAACAATTGCCTTTATCTTGGCATCAATCCCGGTCGTTTTGTTAGCTCCAAAAGTTCAAAATTTGCCCGGCGAATATGTCATAACAATGATTTCAGCAATAGTTGGTGGAATCATAGAAGCTGCATCAATCAACCTCAAAGTTGACGATAATCTTTTAATTCCCGCAAGCATAGGTGCAACTATGTGGATTCTTTATTCAATCTTTTACCCGAATCTCGATCTATACTTCTTAAAATAAATCCTTACAACCATGAGAAAAATCTTTCTTATTTTCTTTATCTCCCTTCTAATCATCTCATGCTCAACATTAAAACCCAAAGCAACAGGCGATGAAACAGAAATCATAACCTATGTTGACTCACTTCTTTATTCACAAATCGAACGAGATTTAAAATTTGTGTTCCACCGTCTGATTTATACACCGCAACCGGAAAGTTTATTTGCCATAAAACCTGAATTTCAAATCTATTCCATAGATAAGCTCAAATATCGAAAGAACTTGATGTTCGTTTCAACGCTCGACGATAAAAGCGATATAGGATTATATATACTTAACATGCTTGATCCCGCCTCAAAAGAACTTGTTCAAAAAGATTCAGCCTACATCTTCATAAAAAATGACTTATGGAGCAAAGGGCAAATTGTTTTAATCCTTATAGCAAAGGATAAAGAAACACTTTTAAAGCATCTAAGAAAAGATAGAAACGAAATTTACATTTACTTCAGAGACGAATTTTTTAGACGGGAAATGAACGCAATAATCTCGGAAGGGCACAATAAAAAAGACATAGAGAAATATCTCCTCGAAAAATACAACTGGAAAATTTTTGTACAGCACGATTATTACATCGCTAAAGATTCAGCCCAAGAAAAATTTGTCTGGTTAAGAAGAAGAACACCAGAAGACATGGAAAGATTTATCTTTGTTCACTGGATCGACTCTGTTTATGATCCGTATAAATTCTTCAATCAAGTATGGATAGCAAATAAAAGAAATGAAATAACAAAAAAATTTTACAGAACAACACGAGATGATGCATGGGTTGTGATTGCAGATGATCCCGAGAGCATAAAATACCTTTACTTCTTCCCAGTGAATTTCAATGGTAGATATGCTATAAGAGTTCAAGGTCTGTGGAGATTCAACGACTTCACAGGTGGAGGTCCGTTCATTTCTTATGTTTTTTACGATTCAACTCAAAAGAGAATTTACTTCCTCGATGGCTCAATTTTCGCACCCCGATACGAGAAGAAAAAACTCATTATTCAAATAGATGCCATCCTACACACTTTTAAAACCGCCAGCGAAATAAAAGGATAATCTGTAACATTTAATTCAAATCCCCCGTATTACATCTACAGAAAAACAAAAAAGCTAAAATCATTGATGAAAACGAAATTTTTAATTTTTATCTTCACTGGTTTAGCATTTGCTGGCGGTTTGCTTCTCTGCTCCAACATGAAAACGAAAGAAATAACAACTGAATATGATTTAGATACGGTTGATGAGCTAAAAATTTCAAAATCGTTCAAGGCAAGCCCGGATTTAAATCTTTATATCGAATCTGAGGTTGCGGATGTACTAATTCAATCGCATGAAGAGGACAGAATTGATGTCGATTTTTATGTCAAGGGCTTAGAGGAAAAGTTGAAAGAATTTAATATTTCATTTGAAGAAAACGAAAAGAGCCTAACGATTAAAGTCAAAAGAAAGAAAAAAATCAGATGGTTCGATTTCACCGATCTCTTTGACTTCTTTAACCGAGAGTGGTATGAGTCTGCGAGGCTTGTTGTAAATGTACCTAAAAAATTATCCACTGTGAATATTAAAGCTTCGGGAGGAGATGTCAAGGCTTCAAATATTGATGCCGACTTTGATATTTACTCATCAGGTGGGGATATTTATGGAGAAGGCATTAATGGACCGATCTACGCCTCTTCAGCAGGGGGTGATATAAGACTTAAAAATTGCGCTAACTCGGCTGAGATAAAAACATCCGGTGGCGATATCTTTATCAACGATTATCAGGGGTCGCTTGAGTTGAAATCATCAGGCGGTGATATCACTGTAAATAAATTATCTGGTCATGTCACCGCATCTTCAGCTGGAGGCGATATAAAAGTTGATTTTTTAAAACCGTCAGGAACAACGAGATTATCCTCAGCGGGCGGGGATATAAAAATTTATGCTCCTTCAAACCTGAATGCTTATGTCGATTTCAAAACCTCAGGCGGAGATATAAAGATTGATTTTCCAATAAATATCGAAACAAAAACGCATTCTGAACTAAAAGGTTGGATTGGGAAGCCAAATTCAGGTGTAATTATTGAAGCATTGACATCTGGAGGAGATGTAGAACTAATTTCAAGAGAGCTTGAGATTTAGAATACAAGAAAAATTAGCGCGCCTGGAGGGACTCGAACCCCCAACCCGCGGATCCGAAGTCCGCTGCTCTGTCCAATTGAGCTACAGGCGCGTAGTTTTATTTCTTTCAAAAATCAATCTTGCAAACTCAATATCCTCAGGCGTGGTTATCTTTATGTTTTCGTATAAACCTTCAACAACCTTCACTTTGATACCGAGCCGTTCAACAAGGGCTGAATCATCCGTTGCATAAAAAGAATCCGTATAAGCTTTTTTGTATGCCTGCTGTAAAATTGTATAATAAAACGCCTGTGGCGTTTGAACAAGCCACAAAGAATTTCTATCAAGCGTTTTTTCAACAAAACCGTTTTCTCCACCAAGCTTAACTGTCTCCTTGGGGCGAACTGCAAGAACCGCTGCTCCTGTTTCTTTACACGCTGAAATTACTTCGCAAATTTTTTCACAGGTTATGAAAGGTCTTACTGCATCATGAACGACGACGATTTCAGTATGATGATAAACCATCATTTGTAAGGCGTTATAAACCGAATCCTGTCTTTCATTACCACCAATCGTAACCTCAACAACTTTAGTTATGTTAAATTTTTTAACCATATTTTCAACCTCAAGCAAAATCTCAGGTGCCGTTGCTATGATTATCGCATCTATACAACTACAGTTTTGAAATTTCTCAAGCGTATGAATTAAAATCGGCTTGCCAGATATCTCTATCAACTGTTTATGTATCCCAGCATTTATCCTTTTACCATACCCTCCAGCTGGGATTATCGCAGTTACCTTCAATCTTTATTCTCTTTTTGTTTCTCGTTTTCGGCGATGTAGTCAATATGAAAGATAAAATCTGGAAACTTTTTTGGCAAATTTATGATGTTATAAACCATTACCCCAGTTGATAACCTATCAATCCATGACGAAAGTGGCCAACCGAAATGAATATGAATTTTCTTCTCAGGCGGAACCTCATACTTTATTGTGTTAAGCAAACCAACCATCATATCAAACAAACTCATCCTCGGCTGGATTGAAATCCAAAAATGCCTTGAAGAGATTCTTTCGGGCTTATCAAGACGTGGCGAGTAAAAACTGACATAAATTGCGTCTTTATTCACATTTTCAATATCCTCTTTAGGCCTCTTGAAATGTATATGGACTTCATCAGATTCAGTCTCCGCAATTGCAAACACTACATCCATGGGGCTATCGGTAATCCGTCTTATTGGAATTTCTGGGGCTCTAAATCTCGAAATTCTAAACCCAGCAAACAAAAAGAATAGAGTCATAAAAAGCCAGAGCAGCGCACCATAAATGCGATTCAAAACTATGTAAACGAAGATGCTAAATGTCACAATGAAAAGAAGCAAAGTACCTGTTCTTGATGTGTGATATGTTATTTCTTTCGTTCCCATGCGATAACGATAAATAACAAGTGAGCCAATGTTAATTGAAAAGCTTGCGACAAGTCCAACCGCATACATCTCAGCAAGCATAGCTTGGCTTCCACTTGTTATAAAAAGTATAACTGAATAAAAGATCGCATTAAAAATATGTATTCTGTAAAGTGAGCCCCGACGATTTAATTTCATCATCCATGGGAAATTATATCTCTCGCATATTTTCTCTATTAACTCCGAAGAAGCAACCATCGCAGTATTAACAGCCATTATCAATGTTATGCTCGCAAGGGCACTAACAATTATTCCAAACCAATAACCATTAACCCTCTCTGCAAAAGTTGGGATTAAATCGGTCTCATGTTTTTCAAGATCAATATTTGATGAAAGAGCAAAGAGAGCAATAAGTGGAGTCACTATCCCAACGGTGAGAGCAAGAAAAATGTAGGCTTTTCTTATATCGTGCCAGCTCTTAACAAGTGATGCGGTTTGAAGAACTGATTCAATTCCAGAATATGCAAGGATACAGCTCCCTATCCCAGTGACGAGATTCGCATAAGATTTAAAAATTGAAGCTTCATTGATATCAGAAAGAAAAAGAGAAAATGATTCTTCAACTTTCACCAACGAAGATTGCTCAAAGTCCAAAATGGCTCCAGCAACTAAATTTAAAAGCACGAATGAAGCGAAAATAAAAATTGCAAATGTAAATTTTGCGTTTTCCCTTATACCAAGTATGTTAAGACCAGCTATAAACCAAACGACAAGAATTTTCAATAAAAATTTTAAATGAGATGGAATCAATATAAATGCAAGGCCGTTTTCAACAGCGCTTACAGTTGAGATCGAAGCTGTTAAGATATACACAACAAGTATTGAAGCAACCGCTATGAAAGAAATTGTCGGACCAAGGACAAGATACGAGAATGAATAAACCCCGCCACCTTTTATACCATGAACTTCAAGAATTTCCGCTATTTCGACCATTCGAGTTGAAAGAAAACGAATGAAAAGAGAAGTAAGGGCAATATAAACAATCGCCTTTATACCAATAAATCTGTACGCCTCAAAAGGAGCATAATAAATAGATGTAAGCTCATCCATCAAAGTTATAATAGCAACGGCAAACCATGTTATCCACCAACGCCCCGAGTCGAAATAACTTAATAAATTCTTCTTTTTAACAAGGTTAACGAAAACAAAAAAGATCAAAAGATTTATAACAATAAAAACAAAGGTTCTCATTGGAGGGTGAAAGGTTAGTTTTAGACTATAAGCATTGCATCCCCATAGCTCAAAAATCTATATCCACTTTTGATGGCATGTTTATACGCCTGCATTAAAAGATCAAGCCCTGCAAATGCAGCAGTAAGAATAAGCGGCGTTGATTCAGGCATATGAAAGTTGGTTATAAGTTTATTAACGATCTTAAAATCATAGGGTGGATAAATAAACTTGTCGGTCCATCCTTTATAAGGTTTAACATGACCATCAGCGGTTACACTTGACTCAAGGGCTCTAACAACGCTTGTTCCAACAGCAACTACGCTTTTTCTTTTATCAATTGTTTCATTTATCATGCGAGCACTTTCAGGCGAAATTTCAAAGTATTCTGAATCCATCCTATGTTTGCTTAAATCTTCAACCTCAATTTTTCTAAATGTTCCAATCCCAATATGAAGGACAATTGGGACAATTTTAACTCCTTTTTTCTCAATTCTCTTAAGCAATCTCGTTGTAAAATGTAATCCCGCCGTCGGAGCTGCAACCGAGCCGATAACCTCAGCATATACAGTTTGATACCATTCTTTGTCGCCTTCCTCTGGCTGTCTTTTTATATAAGGTGGGAGCGGAACTAAACCGTACTTCTCCACAAACTTAAAGAAATCACCTTCATAATGAAACTTTAATGTCCTCCCGCGCGAAGTTGTATTATCAATGACCTCACAATACACTTCGTTATTATCACCAAAATAAATTTTGTTTCCGATTCTAACTTTTCGAGCTGGCTCAACAAGAACATCCCATAAATGCTCCTCAGGATTTAACTCCCGAAGCAAAAGTATCTCAATTTTTGCACCTGTCTTTTCCTTTCGCCCAATTAATTTTGCTGGAAAAACCTTAGTTTTGTTCACAACGAGAGAGTCTCCTTCCTCAAGGTAATCAATTATATCAGTGAAAACCTTATCCTCAAATGTTTTCGTCTTCCTGTCGACAACAAGCAACCTTGCACTATCTCTTGGCTCAACTGGATATTTCGCAATCAAATGCTTCGGAAGCTGATAGTTAAATTCTGAAAGTTTCATGATACTCTAAAGCTTAAATTTTTAAATTTAAAAGCGGGGGTAAACTCCCCCGCCAATTTTTTACTTTGCTTTAACTTTAGCCTTTCCTTTGGATCTTTGTTTAACCTTGCTCACAGCTTTCTTATTTGTCTTCTTCACCGATACTTTCTTAATCCCATCATAAAGTAACGCAGCTCTTGCAGCAGCAAGTCGCGCTATAGGAACACGATATGGTGAACAACTTACATAATCAAGTCCAATCCTATGGCAAAACTCAATCGTCGCGGGATCACCACCGTGCTCTCCACAAATTCCAATCTTCAAGTTTGGTCTTACCGAGCGACCTTTTTCAACTCCAATTCGCATCAATTCTCCAATTCCTTTTACATCAATCGTCTGGAATGGGTCCTTATCGTAAATTCCGAAGTCAAGATATTTATAAATGAATTTTTCATAGTCATCCCTTGAAAGTCCCATACCCATCTGCGTTAAATCGTTTGTCCCAAATGAGAAGAACTCAGCAACGGTTGCTATTTCATCCGCAGTTATAGCTGCCCTTGGAACCTCGATCATCGTACCAACCGAATATTCAACTTTAACACCCTTTTCTTCCATAACCTTTTCAGCGACTTCACGAACGATCTTCTCTTGATTTTTAAGCTCATTCACATGACCAACAAGTGGTATCATTATCTCTGGTTTGACTTTTATTCCCTCTTTGGCTGCATCACAGGCTGCCTCTATAATAGCTCTCGTTTGCATCGCCGTAATCTCTGGATAGACAATTCCAAGTCGGCAACCTCTAAAACCAAGCATCGGGTTGAATTCCTTAAGCTCAGCAATTTTCCTTCGAATTTTTTCTTCTGGTATTCCCGTCTTCTCAGAAAATTCTTTTATTTCTTCATCTGTATGTGGTAAAAATTCATGCAGTGGTGGATCAAGCGTCCTTATCGTCACTGGCCTATCACCCATAACCTTAAAAATCCCGTAAAAGTCAGCCCTCTGCAAAGGCAAAAGTTCATTTAAAGCTGCCTCTCTTTCTTCCTTTGTATCTGCAAGTATCATTTTTCTCATTGAGATGATTCTATCCCCCTCAAAGAACATATGTTCAGTTCTTGTCAATCCAATTCCTTCAGCCCCAAATGCAACCGCAACCTCTGCTTGTTTTGGAAGATCAGCATTAGTTCTGATCCTCAACCTTCTTACTTCATCAGCCCATTTCATTAGCTTTTCAAATTGTTTATAAACAGGGGCTTTCTCAGGGTCAAGTGTCTTCTCAACAAGAACCTGTAAAACTTCACTTGGCTTTGTGGTTATTTTCCCAAGTATAACTTCACCCGTTGAACCATCGATTGAAATGTAATCCCCTTCTTTTATAACCTGACCATTAACTCTTATCTCTTTCTTAACATAATCAATATCAAGAGCTCCGCACCCAACAACGCAAACCTTCCCCATTTGCCTTGCAACAAGTGCTGCGTGTGATGTCATGCCACCACGCGATGTTAATATACCTTCAGCAGCGTACATGCCTCTTATATCGTCCGGCGAAGTTTCTATTCTTGTTAAGATAACCTTTTCACCACGCCTTGCCCATTCTTCGGCGTCTTCGGAATGAAAAACAACTCTACCAGTCGCAGCACCCGGACCTGCTGGCAATCCCTTTGCAAGCAAACGCCCATTCTTAATTGCTGATTCCTTTTCAACGGCATCAAAAATTGGCCTTAAAAGATGATTCAAGGCATCTGGCTCTATTCTCAACAAAGCCTCCTCTTTCGTTATCAACCCTTCCTCAACCATATCAACTGCTATTCTTATCGCAGCAAACCCCGTTCTCTTTCCAGCACGCGTTTGCAACATGTAAAGTTTTCCACGCTCTATTGTAAACTCAATATCTTGCATATCTTTTAACCTACTCTCGAGAATTTTCCTTACCTCGAGAAGTTGTTCATAAACATGCGGCATAACTTCTTTCAATTTTGAAATCGGAAGTGGTGTTCTTATCCCCGCGACTACATCCTCACCCTGGGCATTCATCAAAAATTCACCATAAAACTCATTCTCACCTGTAGCGGGATTTCTCGTAAACGCAACTCCTGTCCCAGAATCATCACCCATATTTCCAAAAACCATCGTTTGAACATTTACAGCTGTACCCATATCATCCGAGATGTTATAAATTTTTCTATAAGCAATAGCCCTTGGATTCATCCATGATCTGAAAACAGCACCGATTGCTCCCCATAATTGTTCCCACGGGTCTTCTGGAAATTCAACTCCTCTTTTTTTCTTTATCAAATCTTTAAACTCATAAACAAGCTCTTTCAAATCATCTGCGGTAAGATCAATATCATGCTCCACACCTTTGGCTTTCTTTTTCTCCTCAATCAAAACCTCAAATGGGTCTCTTTCTTCTTTGGTTTCAGGCTTCAAACCAAGAACAACATCACCATACATTTGAACAAATCTTCTATACGCATCCCATGCAAATCTTTCATTGCGCGTTTGCTCAATCAAACCCTTAACAGTTTCGTCATTTAATCCAAGATTTAAAATCGTATCCATCATCCCAGGCATTGAAACTGGAGCTCCTGATCTGACAGAAACAAGAAGTGGATTTTTAGGATCACCAAATTTTCTCCCAACAAGTTTTTCAACCTTTGCAAGTGCTTTTTTAACTTGTTCCTCAAGGCCCTTTGGATATGTTTGATTATGCTTGTAATAATAACTGCAAACTTCCGTCGTAATTGTAAACCCAGGTGGCACAGGCAAACCAATGTTTGTCATCTCAGCAAGATTTGCACCTTTACCCCCAAGAAGTTTCTTCATCTCAGCCGTTCCCTCAGCCTTACCGCCACCAAAAAAATAAACATATTTTTTTGCCATTGTGCTAACTCCAAGTTTATTTTTGAATTATCGAATTTATAAATGCATCAAGCAAATTTTTTGAAAAATGCTTCGGGAATCTTTCATCCTCTCAGGATGCCATTGTACAAGCAAAACAAATCTATCATCCCCAGCCCACTCAAGCCCTTCAATCACACCATCGCTACACTTTGCATTTATACGCAAGTTTTCACCGACCCTATCTGCCGACTGATGATGACTGCTGTTTACAATTCCCCCTTTCTCTCCTACAATTTTAAATAACTTCGAGTCTTCAAAAACAAAAACATCATGCAATCTGTCTTCCCCAGTGTTTTCATCTTTACGATGGTTCGTTCCAACGACCGTCTGAATATCAAAAATCAAACTCCCACGCAAATAAACATTTGTCAACTGTAATCCCCTACAAATCCCAAGAATTGGCAAATTCTTAGAAAAAGCAATGTCAAGTAGTTTAAACTCAAACCAATCCCTCTCACGATTATACTTATCACCCTCTCTTTCTGGCTCACCGTAAAACTCTGGATGAACATCATCGCCACCTGTAAGCAAAAGAGCATCACACTTCTTCAATTCCCCAGCGTTAAGTTCTTTATATGACAAAACTACTGGCTCAACTTCAACAGGCGCCATTTTCAACCAGTTGATATAATTTTCAAGCTTGCTATCGCAATAAGAAACCCCTACCTTTATCATTTAAATCAACCCTAAAAGCTTTTGTTTTAAACTTTCCTCCCCATTTAAAAATTTCACTTGAATCCTCGCATAAAAAAAAGGAAATTTTTCCAACTCCTTCACATTGAATAACCTCGCATAATCCTTTTCAGTTGTGATGATAAACTCCGCTTTTGTCGTTTCCAAGATGTTGATCAACTTCTCAATATCCCGCCAATTATACCTGTAGTGATCGGGAAACTCAAAATCTTTTTCGATTATAAAATTATTGTCTTTCAATAGTTTTATAAATTTTATATGTTTTCCGATACCTGAAAAAGCTATTATTTTCTTACCTTCAAACTCTTCTTTGCTTAAAATATAATCAAAAAATTTCCGTATTTCAAGAAGCTCATAGTCAAAATTCGCTATTACTTTATTTCCGTCGAGATAGCGCTTACACTTATCTGCTTTTCCGATATCACCCCAAACACATACTACATCCGCCCTTTTCAGCGAAGAAAATGGCTCTCGTTTTAATCCAGCTGGAATTAAAAACTCCCCAAGTTCATCACCTGAAATAATCACGATATCAACATCCCTATATAAATCTCTCCTTTGGAAACCATCATCAAGTAAAAAAACATCAACTTCAAACTTTTCAAGAATTTTTAACCCAGCAGAATATCTATCTTCGCAAACCGCAACAATCCAACCCAGCTTCTCTTCAATTGATTTCAAAGCCATCTGAAATGGCTCATCACCACACTCATCTGGATTTGCAAAAATCTTTACTCCATCCGTTACAAGAACAAAGCCCTTGGTTCTCCTTTTGTATCCACGACTTAAAATCGCAACTCTTTTCCCAAGGGAAGAAAAATATCGTCCAATCCACTCAACCATTGGAGTTTTACCTGTTCCCCCAGCCATTATATTTCCAACTGAAACAACAGGTCGTGGAAGTTTTTTAACCTTAAAAATTCCCCATTCATAAAATAAATTTCTAATTACAACCGCCAATCCATAAAAAAGCGAAAGGGGAAATAAAAAATACCTTAAATTTCGCCACGCTTTAAAAAAAGTTCTGTTCATAAACACTAAACTCAACACAATTTTGAGATAATCCTTTCGGCAACGATCTCAGAAGCCGTCCTGCCGTCGGTTTCAAGAGCAAGCAGTTGCTTGATTTTTAAAAGTTCATTTCTCACACTCTGATACAAATTCTCATCCAAGAGATATCTTTCAACCTCACTTAAAATTTTTTCCTTCGTGAAATCATTCTGAATTAATTCAGGGACAACCTTTCTGTTAAGCACTATGTTTGGAAGGGCGATACTTTCAATTACATCTGTCTTAATAAGGGTTTTACCAATGATATAGTTTAAAAACGAAGTTTTATAGCACACAATCATAGGTATGCCAAGTATTCCAGCCTCAAGCGATGTTGTTCCACTTTTAACAATAGCAATGTGAGAAAACTTTAAAAGCAAATGAGAGTCTTCAACAAATTTAAACTTATCAAATCTTTCCCCAACAATCTTTCTTATTTCGGATTCATTAACTGATCTCGCTTTGCTAAAGATAACCTCAACATCAAAATTTTTTATTACCTCAGCGGCATCCATCATTGTTTCGAGCATCATCCTTACCTCATGGGTTCTGCTCCCCGGAAAAAATGAAACAATTTTTTTCTTTTCAATTTCATACTTATCAAAAAAATCTTCGGCTTTTAAAAATTCCACCTCTTTCAAATCCTCAAGAAGTGGATGCCCAACAAACTCAGCCTTAACTTTATATCTTCTGAAAAATTCCTCCTCAAACCTAAATATAACAAAGAGTTCATCGACATAATTTCTCAAAATGTTAACCCTTCCCCTTCCCCACGCCCAAACTTGTGGAGCAATATAATAAAAAACCTTAAATCCATTTTCCTTGGCAAACTTAGCAAATCTTAAATTAAAACCTGGGTAATCAACAAGCAAAACAGCATCAGGTTTACGACTTAACAATGCGTCTTTGCATAAATTTTCAAAATGTATAATTTTTTTTAAATTTTTGAGCACATCGACAAAACCAATGAAGGATATCGCCGAGATATCATAAATTATCTCAACCCCACATTTTCGCATCTTTTCCCCACCGACTCCGAAAATTTCAAACTCAGGGTTAATTTTTTTAATCGCACAGGCAACCTTACCAGCGTGCAAATCACCCGAAGCTTCGCCGGTCACTACCATCAATCTCTTCATGACTTTACGAAGTTGAAAGGTTATTTTTTAAGAGAAAAATAAAAACATTTAAAAATGTGACGCCGAAGAATGCTTGTAAGGTTCTTCGCTCCGATCTCAATGCTTCCTTTAAATCAAACTTTAAATTTCCAGCAAACTCATATTTTTTTAATCTCGGTATAAACCTTGGAACATTATTGAAATATCGCTCGTATTCATCGGCAAATGTTTTGCTCAAATACTCTTCCTCAAGCGTTACGATTAAATAGTATTGAATAAAAAAATAAACTAAACCAGCAATTTGAAAATATGGAAAAAGAGCCATCGACATAACACCAAAGCCGAGATAAATTAGCATATTCCCAATGTAAAGCGGATTACGAACATAAGCATAAGGTCCATTCGTAACAAGTTTACTCCCACCAACTGGACCTGTCGTCCTCGTTTCAGATCCAGCATATCCAACTCCCCAAATTCTTATCAATTCACCCACCAAAGCAATGATAAAACCAACCACTAAACTTAACAAAGTTGGATTTGCAAAAATGACCATGACGATCAGGAATGGAATTGGGGTATAACTTCTGTAGGAAAAAATCTTCTGTCTGAAGTCAGAGCTCACTGTAGATTAACCCTTTTATTTAAAAATTATTCCCTTGTAAAAACCTCTCTCCGTTTTAACTCCGCCTGCCACCTCTTGCGCAGTTTCTTTCGACCGCTCAAAAACCTCTCAAACTGCTCCATCACATCCTTAAATGTTTCAAACTCATAAACAGGAATGTTTTTGGCTCTGCAATATTTCAACAACTCTTTCTTTCCAAAGACAACATCAGCATACTCCACAGGACATCTATCCGAATATCCATCGCCAATATAAACAATTATATCTTCATCCCCTGAAAGCG
Organism: Candidatus Kryptonium thompsonii; assembly: GCF_001535985.1. Classification (NCBI taxonomy): domain Bacteria; kingdom Pseudomonadati; phylum Candidatus Kryptoniota; genus Candidatus Kryptonium; species Candidatus Kryptonium thompsonii. The sequence continues at coordinate 33,030 of NZ_CZVS01000086.1, forward strand.
TCAACATATGGTTTCGTTTACAATTGCCACAAATACGGCAAACTGAATCAGGATAAGGAAAAGCAAGATTTACTCTCCCGTCCTCAACCCATAACCTGTTAGAGAAGAACTTAACATCGGATAAATTATATTTTTCAAGAATTCTCCTTATGTAAAAATCAAATCCATCGCTTAAAATAAAAATCTCAATCCCCTTTCCCTTCGCCCATTTCACAAACTCAACAAAATAAGGATCAATCTCCTGCGAGAGCATTAACTTTTCAGCCTCTTCCTTATTAACTCTGACTCTCTCTACAGCCCTTTCCCACATTTCAATAGAAGAAATCTCATAATCACGCCATTTCTTAACAAGCTCCAAATAATACTCTTTATCTCCAAATGTCTCGAAAAATAAATCCCCAACATCGTTTTTTGTTATAGTCCCGTCAAAATCGCAAAAGACTTTGATGTTCATACTCAACCCTGCTCAACTCCTTGTTTAAATCTGACCGATACTATTTTGGAAACCCCTTCTTCTTCCATTGTCACACCGTAATATGTATCAGCTGCCTCCATTGTCTTTTTATTATGCGTAACTATGATAAACTGTGTGTCTTTAGAAAAGACTTTTAAAAGATTTATAAACCTATCAATGTTTGCGTCATCAAGTGGCGCATCAACCTCATCAAGAACACAGAATGGACTTGGTTTAACAAGGTAAATAGCAAACAAAAGTGCTATAGCAGTTAATGTCTTTTCACCAGCTGATAAAAGGTCAATTGATTGCAACCTCTTACCCTTCGGCTTTGCCATTATCTCTATTTTTGATTCAAGCGGATCGATTCTCCCATCTTCATCAGGAAGGAGCCTTAAATCCGCTTCACTCTCAGGTCCAAAAAGCGTCTCAAATGTCTTTTTGAAATTTTCTCTTATCTTCTCAAATGTCTCAAGAAACTTTCTCTCCGCAGTCGTGTTTATCTCCTCAATTGTTTCTTTCAGCGTCTTCTCGGATTCAAGTAAATCTTCCCTCTGCGATAGTAAAAATTCAAGTCTTTTCTTTTCCTCTTGATAATCATTAAAAGCAAGTAAATTCACTGGTCCAAGAAGTTTCAACTTCGCCTTTAAATTTTCAACTTCCTCCTTTAAAACCGCAATGTTATAATTTTCAAATTCCTTATATTCAAGCTCAATCTGATATTCTTCCCTTGCCCTCTCTTTTAGATTTTGCATTCTCAATTTTATTTCGTTTATCTTCATCTCAATATCATGTGTTGCGCTAATATATTCTTCATACTTTGCTCTCTCCTCCCTAATTTTTCTTTCCAAGCTTTGAATTTCAGCTACTTTTTCACTGTGTTGAGATTGAACCTCTTTTAACCTTTCCCGAAGCATTGAAATTTCTTCCTCAAGCATTTTATGTTTATCATTCAACTCAACAAGATTAGATTCGATATTCTCGATCTGAAGCTTCACCTCTTCGATCTCAATATCATATTCACTTATTTTTGAAGAAACCCTTGCAATTTCATCCTCCAACCGTTTTATCTCCGACTCAAGATTTTTCTCTTCATTTTCAATTGAAACAAGATTGATATTGAGCTCGGTCAAGTACTTCGCTTTTAAACTCCACTCCCTTTCAAGAGCCTCAAACTCAGAAGTTGCGATGGAAAGATCATACTCAATTTTCTCTTTTTCCTTTTCAAGGAGCACAACTTCGCCCTCAAGAGATGTCAAAACCTCCGAAAGCGTGCTCATTTCCTTTTCAATTTCGATTTTCTCCCTATCAATATTAGCAATGCTTTCCAGCGCCTTTGTTTTTCTATATTCCAATTGATTTATTATCTTTTCAACTTCAGTGACGGAGACTTGTATATTTTTCACAACATCGGACAATTCTTTCAAATTTATAGCATCAATTTCTCGAATTTTTTTATCAACCTCGTTTTGAATGCGATTTAGCTCATTCTTAAGTCTTTCTGCCTCCCTTTCAAGGGTTTCAATTTGTTTTCTCTTCCCAATGATACTTTGGGATGAACCATTTGTGCTCCCACCTTTAATTAAACCTTCATCAGTGAAGATCTCGCCCTCAAGCGTTACACACTTAACACTACCATAATTTTTCAAAGCTTCAAACGCCGAACTTCTATCCTTCACAACTATAAATTCATCGAGCAGAAGATCTATCACCTTTTTAAATTTCCTTTCACACGAAACTATCTCATTCGCCCAACCAATTATTCCGTCACCTCGAACCGGCAAATTCGAAGCATAATTTTCGCGAATTTTATCAAGACAAATAAATGTAACTTTGCTTTTATTTTGAGATTTTAAAACATCAATGGCTTTTTCAGCCTCCTCAACAGTATCAACGATCAAATAACCAGCTGATTCCCCAAGCGCTGATTCAATGGCAAGTGAAAATTCAGGTTCAACTTCAATCACATCGGAAACACTTTTAAAATTTGAATTATAATTCTGTACAAGGAATTGAGCGCCCTCCGGCAAATCGACATGTTTTTCAACCAACTCTCTCAAAAAATCAATCTTCGAGATTTTCTTCTCATATTCATTTTGAATCTCAAACGATTTCCTTTGCAACTCTTCAATCTCAGTTTCCAAGCTTTTTCTTAAAATTTCCATCTCGTTGAATATCCTTTCAGCGTTTGCTAGTTCATTCAAAAGCGTTGCTCTTTTTTCAAAGCAAGTGTTCAACTCGATTTCGGCTTCACTTATTTCTTTCTCATATGCCATTCGCTCATCATTTAACAAATCAACTTTCCCTCTGAGATTCTCCGCCCTCGCTTTGATTTTCTCGATTTCGCTTCTCTTGCGCGAAATTTCGTTCATCTTATTAATCAAAGCCTCGTTCAAATTCTTCACAAAGATTCTCTTTTCATCAAGATTCTTCGATATCCCATCAAGTTCTTTCTTCTTCTCACTAAATTCACTTCCTACCTTTTCTTTTTCAATTAAATTGGCATCGTACAATAATCTCTTTTCGTTGACTTTTTGATTTAGCTCGTAAAGCAGATGTTGGGAATTAACTTTATCCTGCGACATTTTTTCAATTCTTTCCATAAGCATTTTCTTCCTTTCCTTCAAAAGAACAATTTCCTGCTCCGTTAAACTTAATTCTCTATTGCTCGTTTCAATTTTCAAATGTATCTCCTCGACCTGCTCCTCAATCGTTTTAAGCTCATTCTTTAACACCTCAAGAATCTGCTCCCCCTTTGAAAGTTCATCACCAACGCTTATTTTTTTACTTCGCTCTCTATTCAATGTTTCCTCAAGATAAATCAAGGTTCTGTGAAATTCAGAAAATTCTTTTTCCAAAAGTTCAATTTCTTTACTTTTCAATTCCTCAAAAATTTGATTGTACTTCTCCGCCTTTTTAGCTTGCCTTTCAAGAGAAGCAACATTTTTCTGAACTTCTCGAATTATGTCATTTATCCTCGAAAGATCTCCTTTGACATCTTCTATCTTTCTAAGAGTTACCTTCTTTCTTTGCTTATATTTAGTTATGCCAGCCGCCTCTTCAAAAAGCTTTCTTCTCTCCTCCGCTTTCTCGCTTAAAAGCGATTCTATCATCTTTAGTTCAATCACCGAATAAGCATTTGCTCCCATCCCGGTATCCGCAAATAGGTCAATTATATCCTTCAATCTGCACGGAACTTTATTAAGAAAATACTCGCTCTCACCGGATCTGAAAATTCGTCTTGTTATTGTAACTTCAGCGTACTCCATTGGAAGTATCCCCTTCGTATTCTCTATCGTGATAGAGACCTCCGCCATTCCGAGTGGTTTTCTGTTCCTTGTCCCATTAAAAATAACATCCTCCATCTTGTCACTCCTTAAAATGCTCGCCCTTTGCTCCCCGAGAACCCATCTTATTGCATCAACTATATTTGTTTTACCGCATCCATTTGGACCAACTATAACTGTTATCCCGCCGTTGAATTTTAACTCAACTTTATGAGCAAATGATTTAAATCCAAATATTTCAAGTCGTGAAAGATACATTTACCCAGGTCACCCTTTTATTTTACACTATTCAAAATATTTGATAAAAACCTCAAATATGCAAAAGTTGAAAATTTATAGTCGTAAAAAATTGAAAGTGCGGTTAGCAAAATTAAAATTAAAACAAGCGAAAAAATTGAAACGCGCCATTGACTTACTTCGTAAATTATCGAAATTCCCTTCATCAACCTACTTAATGAAATTAAAACAATAAACAAACCAAACCCAACTATCATAAATCCCGTGCCCAAACTTCCTATCACCCGATATAAAATCATATCAATCGGAATCAAAAATATAACCGGAAGAAATGACCAAACAACAACAGAATAAGAGTGATTTAAAAACACCCTAACGGTGACAAACATAGAGAAAAATTGCACAATAAAGGTCAAGATTAGAATCAAAACAAATGAAAACAAAGAACAGTAAATCACCGATGTAAAAGGAAACCATATCATTGAAATTAGCTTCACCTTTAACCAGTCAACAAAAATTAAATGTGTCAAAATATAATCAAAAAATTCATTTTGTTTTAACCTATTGAGAACGCCGGAGATGAAAGCACCAAGCGTCGTTGAAATTATCAAAGCAAGTATGCTTGTTTGACCAAATGAAATCTGACTTTGATCCCTTACATCAGCAAAGAAATTATACGGTCTAAATATCGCCCTATTGAAATTTTCTCTGAACCAGCGATATGAATAATAAATGTAAGAAAGAAAAAGCAAAAGTATTATCCCAACTACGGGATAAACAATAGGCATATCCTCTGAATAATCACCGATTGCAAGGGTTGGAATCTTCCCATCAGTATAAAGTGCTTTCAAAACCTCATAAGATGGCCTCCTCTCCCTATTATACGAGACAACTCCCATGGTGTAGAGATAAAGATCTGGATTAGGAATTGTCATAACTGGTCTTTCCCCTCGCCAGTCCGAAAAAATCCAAACAAATGAACCATCAAAATCCATTTCTTGAATTATTCTGTATCTATCAAGTATATATTTCGCTTGGCTCTCATATGAAAGCGGATCAGCATAACCATTCCGATTACCTATCTGAACTGCCTTGCCATACTCAGTTATGATGACCGGCTTGTTCTCATATCTTTTCTTCCAATATTCCACATTTTCGGAAAACTTTTCAAGATTATCTATGTAAACATTTACACAAGCCATGTCAACTAAATCCACACAAACATCATTCCTTATCATCCTGGACGCATAATAAACAGGTCTATCATCGATTGATTTTGCAAACTTTGTCATTTCCGCAACATATTTCCTCGCTTCTTTGTCCGCGGAATCAAATTCGTTTCCAATTCCCCAGGCTAAAATACTTGGATGATTTTTATCTCTATTGATCATTTCCGAAATATAATCCTTAGCCAGCGAGATAAATCTTTCCGTTGTTAAAATATCCACTGGAACATTCCACACAGGTATCTCCTCAAGAACCAAAAGCCCATATCTATCGCACAAGTTCAAAACATATGGATGCGCCGGATAATGCCCAAGCCGAATTGAATTAGCACCCATGTTCTTTATCAAAATTATGTCCCTCTCCATTTCCTCATAAGTTAGGGCATTCCCAAACTTTGGATGATCTTCGTGTCTTGAAATCCCTCGCAGAATAATTCTTTGGCCGTTTAAGTAAATATCACCACCGCTGATTTTTAACTCCCTAAATCCAGTGACAACGATAAATTCATCAACGACCTTACCAAGATTTGTAACAACCAACTTTAAAATGTAAAGCGACGGTGATTCCGGGGACCACAACTTCGGATTAAGAATTGTAAACGGAATCTTCACCCTCAAGCTTCTGAAATCATCGATGAAAAACCTAACAGGAGCGGTCTCGGTGACAAAAGTTCCATCCAACTTTTCGAATATCTGAAGTTTGACATCAAAATTCTTGTTTTCAAAAAATTTTGAAATCTCACCAGAAGAAAAATAAACTTCAGCTTCCCCATTCAAAATTGAAAAATTTGAAGTAAATGAATATTTAACATTGACATCATCAACCCAAACTTTAGGGGTCACAAGAATATAGATATCTCTGAAAATTCCGCCGTAATTTCTCCACGCCCAAACTTGATGTCGCAATGGAATCGTTGTCTTTGAATTAAGCTCATTGCTAACGCGAATCTCAATAGTATTTTCTCCGACATTTAGCGCTCTCTCTGGAATCCGAACGACGAAAGATGTATAGCCACTTGAATGTCTTGCGATGAACTGCCCATTGATAAAAATTTGACATTCGTAGTTTATTCCATATGCAACGAGAAATATAGTCTTATTGTTAACTAATGTATCGGCAAGATTAAAACTTTTTCTAAATGTCACCTTCCCCGTGAAATCATAAGCGGACGGAACCAATACTTCAAACCATTTTTTATCTCCCTGAATTTTTGCGAGCCATTTTCCAGACAGGTCAATTTTAAATCTCGTATTTGTGTCTTGAAACATTCCAGCATCGATTCCTATAAGCGTTGGGTTACCATTCATCAAAAATTTTTGAGCGCCGTATTGAAATGCTTTTAAATTATAACTTAAAAAGCATAAAACGAACAAAATAAACCAACCCTTTCTCACATCAACTCTCAAAATTTTGTTGTGCCAATTGATAAAGTTTCTATATTAACACTCTTGCTTCCATAACTGTCTGTATCTTTCACTCAACTTCAAATCTCATCAATTCACGAAAAGCCATAAATCTTTCCTGGATTTTATCCCAGGATAAATTTTTAATTTTGTTAATCCCAAAATCCTCAACACAAAACGAAGCGATTGTACTTCCATAAATTACAGCTCTTCTCAAATTTTCTTCCGAGATATCATCGGTTTTTGCAATCCATCCAGCAAAACCTCCAGCAAATGAATCTCCCGCACCTGTGGGATCCTGAATGGATTCAATCGGATAAGCTGGAGCTGTAAAGATTGTGCCATCAATAATTAAAACAGCGCCATGTTCACCCTTTTTAATTATCACCACATCAGGACCAAGTTTAAGGATTTTCTTGCCCGCCTTTATCAAATTCGGTTCCATTGCAATTTGCCTGGCTTCGGCATCATTTACAATCAAAACATTCACATGCTTTAATGTCTCAAGAAGTTCACCATATTTTCGCTCTATCCAAAAATTCATTGTATCTGCAATGACAAGCTTTGGGCTTTCCACTTGTTTAAGAACTTCCATTTGAAGAACAGGGTCAATGTTACCAAGGCAAACATACTTGCTTGATTTAAACTCACTGGGTATTGTGGGGTTAAAATTGGAGAAAACATTTAAATGAGTAAATAAAGTTTCTCGCGTATTCATATCATAATGATACCTTCCGCCCCATCTAAATGTTTTCCCTCCATCTACAATTTGAAGCCCTTTTAAATCAATGCCCCTACTGCGCAAATCTTCAATAACATCTTTCGGAAAATCATCCCCTACAACTCCAACAAGCCCAATTGATCTAGTGAAATAACTCGCTGAAATTGAAATATAAAGCGCAGAACCTCCGGGTGTTTCAGATGCTTTCGCAAAGGGTGTCTCAATTGTGTCAAGTGCTACTGACCCAACAACAAGTAAATTCAAATCAAGCTCTCCCTATTTTTTTCTGTCCCCAGTTTCAATGAATGGCCTTATAAGTTCAATCGGTATCGGGAAAATAGTGGTGGAATTTTTCTCGGATGCAACCTCAGATAATGTTTGTAAAAACCTTAACTGAATCGCAGTTGGATATTGCCCTATTATCTGAGCTGCTTCAGCAAGACGTTGCGCTGCTTGATATTCCCCTTCAGCGTTGATAACCTTAGCCCTTCTTTCTCTTTCGGCCTCGGCTTGCCTTGCCATAGCCCTTTGCATTTCAACTGGAAGATCAACATGCTTGATTTCAACCATTGAAACTTTAATTCCCCATGGATCAGTATGTGCATCAATTATCTGCTGAAGATTCTGATTGATTTTCTCTCTTTCAGCAAGAATTTCATCAAGCTCACTCTGTCCCAAGACACTTCTAAGGGTGGTTTGCGATAACTGTGATGTTGCATATAAGTAATCCTCAACTTCAACGACGGCTTTCTCAGGATCAACAACTCTAAAATAAACAACAGCGTTAACTTTAATTGAAACATTATCCTTCGTTATAACATCTTGTGGCGGAACATCGAGAACAACAGTTCTTAAACTCACTTTAACCATTTTATCAACTATTGGAATTAACAATATAAGACCAGGTCCTTTTGCACCTATCAATCTGCCAAGTCGGAAAACAACACCTCTTTCATATTCACGCAACACCCTTATAGCGCTTGAAAGTATAATTATCAAAAAGACTATAACTACGGTTAAAAGTGATATCGTCATGACTTACCTCCAATTTTTAGTTTTATTCTTTCCTGTCCACCTTCTCAACTTTTAATGTTAAACCTTCAACGCCCCTTACAACTATTTCTTCATTTGGCTCAATTTTATCTCGACTTATCGCTCTCCATATTTCCCCATGCACTCTTACCTGACCCGTTGCCCAACCATCTTTTGATGGGCTAAATTGAGTAAGAGCTATACCAACTTCACCTATCAGAGCTTCTTTGCCTGTCGTTGGTCTTCTTTGCTGAGCCTTTAAAGCCATCCCTATTGCAAAAAGAAAGAACAGAACGGTCAATGCGACCGCAGTTATTATAACAGTTAAAGAGATTTGCATGAGTTCAAATGGTGAATTTATTAACATTATCGAGCCAAGTAACAATGAAATTGCGCCACCGACTGTTAAAAGTCCATGACTTACAATTTTAATTTCGAGTATCAACAAAATTATGCCAAGTATTATCAAAGCAAGACCTGCATAATTTATAGGCAATGCCTGCAACGAATAAAACGCAAGGATTAAGCAAATCGCACCAATTACACCAGGGAAAATTGAACCTGGGTTATAAAGTTCAAACAAAATCCCATAAATTCCAAGCAAAAGCAAAATATAAGCAATGTTGGGATCACTTATCAATGCAAGAAGACGTTCGCGCCAATTCATCTCTACAAACTTTACATTTGCATCTTTTGTCTTCAAAACCTTTTCTCTCGAATCAATTTTAACAATCTTCCCATCAATCTTATCAAGTAAATCCTTTAAATCCCTTGCGATCAGATCAATTACGCTATCCTTCAGAGCCTCCGTCTCTGTTGAAGAAATACTCTCACGCACAGCTCTTTCAGCCCATTTCACATTCCTGTTTCTTTTTTCAGCGATCGTTCTAACAAAAGCAGCAGCGTCATTTGTTATTTTTTGCTCCATCACCTTTGATGTATCCCCCATACCACCTATCCCAACGGGATGAGCAGCACCGATATTTGTTCCCGGAGCCATAGCTGCAATATGAGCTGAAAGAGTTATGAAAACACCAGCGGAACCAGCACGCGCACCTGACGGATAAACGAAAACCACAACTGGGATCTCAGCTCCAAGAATTGCTTTTACAATAGTTCGAGTTGATTCAAGGAGACCTCCAGGGGTATCAAGCTCTATAATAAGACACTCAGCACCTTCCTCCGCTGCCTTTCTTATTGAACTTGAAATATACTCAGCAGTTGCTGGATTTATCGTTCCCTCGATCTTTATCACATAAACAAAATTATCCGCAAATGCCTGACTCAATCCTAAAATCAAAAGTAAAATTAATTTTCTCATCTCAAGAAATGGTTTTATTTTCTCCAACCTCAATTTTACAAAAAAACTTGCTTTGTTGCAAGAAAACAAAAGTTTAAATAAATTGAATTGCTACTGACAATAAAACTTTTTCAGTTTTTCCTGTGCCCAATTATAACGTTCATCTCTTGCTTTAATAAAAAGAAAAAATGTAAAATGCAAACCTGGATCGAAATATCGATTTTAGAATCGCCCGAGGATGCAAAAGATGAAATAATTTACTTTGCTGGTGAACTTGGGAGCATCGGGTGTTGGGAAGATGGAAACTCGATCAAATGTTATTTCAAAAAAGAAGATTGGAATGAAACAATAAAAAATCAACTTTTGAACTTTATCCAAAATCTACAAGAAGAAAACACAAAAGTAAAAATTTCAATCAAGGAAATTGTCGAGAAAAACTGGAACGAAATATGGCAACAAACCATTGAACCAATTGAAGTCGGAGAAAAGCTTGTCATAAAACCAACATGGAAACAATACCATAAACCAGGAAAAATAATCATTCAAATTGACCCTAAGATGGCGTTTGGAACTGGACATCACGAAACAACTCGGTTGATGCTCAAAGCAATTGAAAAATATCTCTATCCCAAATGTAAGGTTCTCGATGTCGGAACTGGCTCAGGAATACTTTCAATAGCTGCAATTAAACTTGGCGCTGACACATGCGTAGGGGTTGATAACGACCATTGGGCTTACGAAAACGCCCTAGAAAACGCCGAGATTAACAATGTGAAGGACAAATTTAAAGTTATACTTGGAACAATTGACGATGTAAACGAAACAAACTTTGACTTCGTCCTTGCAAATATAAATAAAAATGCGATAATTAAGATGATCCCCAAGTTTTATGAGAAATTAAAAGACAAGGGCTTTTTAATCACATCGGGATATCTTGACATAGATCAAGGAACAATTGAAGAACATTTATTGATCCATAATTTTGAGATAATTGATGTTTTAAAAGAAAATGAATGGCTCGCAATTGTCTCAAAGAAATGAACCAGTAAAAATTGCATCGATCGATCTTGGAACAAACACAGCTCTTCTCTTAATCGCAAGGGTTGAAAAAGATAAAGTGATACCATTACATAACGCTCAAATAATACTACGACTTGGGCGAAACATTGATGCAAGTGGTTTAATTCAAAAAGAAGTTTTTGATAAAGTTCTGAACGCTATCATTGAATTTAAAGCGACAGCGGAAAATTTTAATGTTGACAAGATTATAGCAATTGGAACAAGTGCATTAAGAGATGCAAAAAACGGGGATCAACTTATTGAATTTATATATCAAAAAACTGGAATTAAAATCAGAGTTATATCAGGCGAAGAAGAGGCAAGGTTAACTTATTTCGGAGCGGTAAGTGGCCTTGACCATAAAATTTTAAACTCAAAAATAACCGTAATCGACATCGGCGGAGGTAGCACCGAGATAATAAATGGGCTTGGCTTTGAAATAAAAAATCTTGCATCACTTAACATTGGAACGGTGAGAATAACAGAAAAATTTTTTAAGCATTTCCCGCCACTTGAAGAGGAAATAAAATATGCCCGTGACTTTATCAATAATGAATTTGAAAAGATAAATGATAAGTTTGACTTCGCTGATTCAACACTTGTAGGAGTTGCAGCAACCGTTACAACGATCGCAGCTTACGACTTAAGGCTCGAAACATACGATGGAGAAAAAGTTAACATGCATGAGATGCGCTTTGAAACAATTGATGAGATATATAATAAATTCAAAAAACTCAGTATCGACGAGATTAAAAAGATTCCACAAATCTCCAAGGGAAGGGAAGATGTCATATTTGCTGGTATTTTAATCCTACGCGATTTTATGAAGAAATTTAAATTTGATAGAATAATTGCAAGCGATAGAGGGGTTAGATACGGCGCTATACTTGAGCTACAGCGGATTAAATTTTAAAAATTCACTACTTTAGTTTCTCGCCAACGGGAAAGAATATATCAAATGTTGAACCTTTTCCGGGTACGCTTGACACAGCTATATAACCCCCGTGATTCTTTACAATCCCGTGAACCATTGATAAGCCAAGTCCACTTTTACCCAATACTCTTTTCGTTGTGAAGAAAGGCTCAAAAATTCGGCTTAAAATTTCTTCAGACATGCCAATACCTGTATCTGAGATGGAAACATAAACATATTCACCAGCAACAAACTCTGGATCATTTACACTCTTTTGATCAAACCATTTATGACCAGTCTTTATATATAAAGTCCCGCCGTTTTCCATTGCTTCAATTCCATTTTGAATTATATTGTAAAAAACTTGAATTATCTGCTCACGATCGCCAGGAATTTCAGGTATTTGAGGCTCAAATTCTGTTTTAAAAGTAATTTCGCCAACATGGCCAAATTTTTGGAGCGTTTCAATAATTACCTCGTTGATATTGAGGTTTGAAATTTTTAATTTACCACCCCTTGCATAGGCAATTAACTTTTTAACAAGTTCAGCTCCTCGCATTGTTGCCCTTTCAATTATGTCAGCCCACTGATAAACTTTGTCCTCTTTTGAAAACTTCATTTTTATAAGTTGAGCGGAACCAAGAATCCCAGCAAATATATTATTGAACTCATGCGCCATACCGCCAGCTATTTGCGCAAGCCCACGGAGTTTATCAGCCTCATAGATTTTATCTCTCATTTTCAAGTAATCAGTTAAATCAACTATAGCCCCATCATAATAAGTTTCAAGCGCCGTCTTCAATGAAATTTTCAAGGAGATTTTGACATTTAAAGTTTCCCCATCTTTATTTTTCAATTGAGCGTCAAATCCAGAAATCTGGCCATAATTTTCAAGCTCTTCCTTAAATTTTTTAACCTCTTGGCTTGAAATAAATAAGTCGTAAAGGCTAACTTTATCTTCGGGAGCAAAGCCAAAAATTTTCACAAAGGCTGGGTTTATCTCGATGAATTGTCCATTTTGATCAATCCTAAAAATTGCCTCACTTGAATTTTCAAATATAGCTCTATACTTATTCTCAGACTCAGAAATTTTTTGATACATCCGCGCGTTATGAACTGCTATTGAAAGTGTATCAGCGATCGTTTGAAGGACAAGTATATCAACACTGTCAAAAGCATTTACAGCACCAGCCTCACAATTTATTGCCCCGATAACTTCATTCTCCACAATCAAAGGAACGACAATTTCTGAAGATACGGTTTTATAATACCTTACTGCTTTAGGTTCAAGTATAATATCCGGGACATGAATCAAGGTTTTCTCCCTGACCGCTCTCCCAATTATACCCTCATTAACTGATTGGATATACTCATATGGCAATGGCTCTTTCAGAGAGCCATAAATGCTTTTCATGACAAGCAAGTTCTCAACCCTTTCATAAATTTCTACAACAAGTTCTTTCTTGCCAAGGACAGAATGAATTATTTTAGCTGCATTCTCAAAAATTTTATCAATATCCCTTATCAAAACGAGATCGCGCGTTAACTTGTAAACCGATTCAAGTTTGAAAAGAAGTTTCACATTTTCAACTGTAGAATCGAACTTTTCAAGTATAAGAGATATTGTCTCCGCAATCGTCTTGAAAACTTTCACATCCTCTGAAGTGAAAGCATTCATTTTATCTGAGCTTATATCCAGAACACCAACAATCTTACCTTTCTTTCTAATAGGTATCGCCACCTCCGATTGGATGGGCGCGTCATAAAGGGGAACAAACTGCGGACTTTTTGAAACATCATTTATAACAATTACATCCCCAATTAAAACGGACGACCCAATGATCCCATAACCGACATCAATCACATAGTTCTCATCAATGTAATCCTCAAGATAACCCGAGATAGCGGCTAACCTTAGCTTTTTCGATGAATCAACGGTAAAGTAGGTAACATTCAAAAAGTTAAATTCACTTCTTATAATCACGACAACACTTTTAAAAAACTCTTCAACTGATTTTATATCAAGACCAAGCCGTGAAATTTCAGATATAATTTTAAACTGGGATTTCTGCCTTTCAAGTCGTCCCTCTTTCTCATCGAGAAGTTTAACCATTTGATTAAAGTTCTCAGCAAATTCATAAATCTCAGATGACCGGGGAACCTCAAGTTGAACATTGTAAACACCTCGCGCTACATCTTGCATAAGTCCTGAAACTCTTGATATCGGTTTTATCACCCTATTAGTAAAAGTTGTAACCACCATGATAAACCCAAAAATCACAATGAGCGCAATGATGGTAAAAATCAACAAGTTTGTTCTAGCTATACCCTCCCTGTAAGGCGTGACATCAACTTTAAGCATAACCCCAACACTTTTACCATTCTCACCCCTAACGCGAGAAAATACTTCATAAACTTTCCGTTCGGGGCTATACCGCAAAATATCAGCTTGGAATAATGATAATTTTGATGGGATCTCGCCTCGATCACCCATATGAAAAATTATATTGCCCGAACTGTCAAACACTGCCACTAACTTTACACCCGGCAAATCCTTATAGCTTTGGACAAATTCAAAAAATTTTTCACTTTCCCCGTTCAAAAGATGGGACTTAATCGCGTGTTTTAAATTTGAAAACAAAACATTGATTTTGCCGCTTTCGCGGCTTTCAAAATTTCTTATGATTGCATGTTCGTTAAGGTAAATTAAGATCCCGGTGATCAAAATTATGAGAAATGCAATCAAACCTGCAAAAGCTTTTCCGCTCATTAAAGCAAAGCCAACCTATTTTTATAAAAAACTACTTGTAACCCTTTCCCGCCCCCTTCAACAAAAGAAAAATCTGATTATCGGTATAAATATAAAACATAAAGTTAAATTTATCAAGCCACCACCTTGTTGCAAGATATTTGCCCCAAAGACCGAACCTTGACTTTTATTACTCCAGTTGTGTATATTTGGATGTCTTCAAATTTACCGATTGTTAAACAAAAGCTTAGGGCGATAAATGCCTGAATTTGTTCACCTCCATAATCACTCTCACTATAGCATTCTTGATGCAATAAGCACAATAGATGGTATCATTGAATCAGCAGTCCAGAATAAAATGTCCGCAGTTGCATTAACAGACCATGGAGTTTTGTTCGGGGCACTTGAATTTTATATAAAAGCAAAGGAAGCGGGGATAAAACCGATAATTGGAAGTGAAGTTTACATTGTAACAGATGGTTCAAGATTTGACAAAACAAGGGGAAGCAAAGACGAGGAGTCAGACCTTGCAGTAAGACACAAGAAAACCCACTACAAACATCTTGTTTTACTCGCAAAGGATAGCACTGGCTTGAAAAATTTAAGCAAACTTATATCAATTGGGCATACGGAAGGATTTTATTACAAGCCAAGAATAGATTTTGAAGTTCTCGAAAAGTATCATGAAGGCCTCATAGCCCTTTCAGCATGCATCGGCGGGGTTGTCTCCGCTTATCTTGTCGATGGCGATTACGAAGGTGCAAAAAAAATGGCGATGAAGTTTAAAAATCTATTCGGAGATGACTTTTATCTTGAAATTCAAAATCACTTTATAGACAAAGAGCAACCTGTCTTGCAAGGAATGCCACGACTTGCAAAAGAACTCGGAATAAAACTTGTTGCTACGAACGATTGCCATTATCTCAAGCAGGAACATGCAATTCCCCACAATATTTTCATATCAATTCAGGACAAAAACTCCGTCAAAGACATTTACCAGCTAAAATACGGAACAGATCAGGTTTACTTCAAAAATTCGGAGGAAATGTATCAAGCATTTAAAGATTTTCCCGAGGCGATTGAGGCAACGCTTGAAATCGCTGAAAAATGCAATCTTGAAATTGAGCTTGGGAAAAATTACCTTCCGCATTTCCCAATTCCAAAAGATGCAGGAGTGGAAACTCCAGATGAATACCTTGAAAAGCTTGCCTTCGAAGGATTGCAAAAGAGATACAAAACCATAACGAAGGAGATTGAAGATAGATTAAGATATGAGCTTGATGTTATCAAAAAGATGGGATTTTCAACCTATTTTTTAATTGTGCACGATTTCATACATCAGGCAAAGAAAATGGGCGTTGCTGTTGGACCTGGGAGAGGCTCAGCAGCGGGTTCTATAGTTTCATACGCACTTGGAATTACAAATATTGATCCACTGAAATATGGTTTACTTTTTGAAAGATTTTTAAATCCTGAACGAGTTTCAATGCCCGATATTGATGTTGACTTTGCTGACGATAAAAGAGAGCTTGTAATTGATTATGTTAAGAAAAAATACGGAGAAAAATCCGTTGCCCAAATAATCACCTTCGGGACGCTTTCATCCCGCGCCGTGATAAGGGATGTCGCAAGGGTTCTTGGAATTTCACTTCAAACCGTTGATTCAATCACAAAAAATATTCCTGTTCATCAGGGGAAACCACTACCTTTGAGCGAAGCACTTGAGACGCCGGAGCTGGAATGGCTTAAAAATACGACTGACCCGAAATTAAAGGAACTTGTAAGATATGCACTTATTCTTGAAGGTCTAAACCGACATCCTTCAACCCATGCTGCTGGAATTGTCATCGCCCCTGGAGATATAAGCGATTATGTGCCACTTTATCAAACCCCACAAACTGAATTAATGACACAATATGATAAAGACTACCTTGAAAAAGCGGGGCTTTTAAAAGTTGATATACTTGGTCTGAGAACCCTTACAGTCATAGTTAACACATTGAAACTGATAAAACAAAACTACAGAATTGAGATAAACATTGATGAAATTCCGCTTGATGATAAAGAAACTTATAATCTCCTCGGTGAAGGTAAAACGGTTGGCGTCTTCCAGTTTGAAAGTTCCGGAATGCAGGAATATCTTAGAAGGTTAAAGCCGACAAACATTCATGATCTTGCTGTGATGAACGCTCTCTATAGACCTGGCCCAATGGAGATGATTGATGAGTATATCGAAAGGAAACATGGCCGAAAACCTGTTGAATACCTTCATCCAAAGCTCGAACCAATTTTAAAAGAAACATTCGGCATCATTGTTTATCAGGAACAAGTAATGCAAATCGCCAATCAAATTGCTGGGTTTTCGCTTGCAAAAGCTGATTTGATGAGGAGGGCAATGGGTAAAAAGGATAAAGAGTTAATGGCAAAGCAAAGAGATGAATTCATTCAAGGAGCACTTAAAAATGGAATTGACAGGAAAATCGCTGAGGAAATTTTTGACATGCTTGAAAAATTCGCATCCTATGGATTTAATAAAAGCCATGCCGTCGCTTATGCCTACCTTGCCTATCAAACTGCTTACCTTAAAGCTCACTACCCCGCTGAATTTATGGCAGCTACGACGTCGAGCGAATTGTACAAAACCGAAAAAATTGTTAAATTCATTGAAGAATGCCGAAGAATGGGGATAAAAGTTTTACCTCAAGACATCAATGAAAGTAACCTCGCATTTACCCTCATAGATAATAAAACGAGAAGTTTTGGATTTGTTTTTTTTTCAAGCAGAAGACGGCATACGAGATTCAAGTGTGACTGGAG